>CAZUXX010000457.1:0-909 GCA_964624215.1 uncultured Planctomycetaceae bacterium | reverse complement strand
TCCTGTCGGGCCGCCGTCATTCGCCCCCAGCACGATCAGTTGAGTCTGCAGCGTCGGAGTGCCACCGGTTTCCTGCAGCGTCAGCGAAATCGGCACGATCAGTGCCTGCCCGTGAGCCAGGGTCGATGTCCGGGTATCCGTCGTAAAGCTGCCATCGGCGTAAACAGTCACCTCCGTATCGTCGAACGTGCGGAACGTGAAGGACCCGTCACCGTTCACCGTCACAACTGCCGCGCCGCCGGCTCCATCCTCGGCCTGAACATCCAGCACCTCAATCGCGCTGTCGATGTCCTGCACCAGCTTCCCGCCCTGCGGAGGGGCATCGTTCTCGAACACCAGCCGGTCGGCGATGCCCGACGCCTCGGCACTGTCGTCCACTCCGGTGATCGTCACGGTCACCGTCGCCGTATCGCGATTACCGTCGGAGTCCTCGACCACATAGCTGAACGAATCCGTCGCCGTCGCCCCGTTCGCCAGTGCATCAAACGATCCCGCCGGGTCATACAGGAACGTGCCGTCCCCACCGAGTGTCAGCCGCGCACCACTGGCGAGCGTGATCGTCCCGTCGACCGGCGACGTCACCCCCCCGGAGATCACTTCGACAATCGACGTCCCCGCGACGTCGTTCGACAGCAGCGACGTCGTCACTCCGTCCGCGAGAACGCCGACCGGCGTGTCCTCGTCGGTCACGAGGAGGTCATCCTCGGCCAGGAGCAGCTCTTCATCGTCGTCATCGTCGCCCCCGGTGCCATCACCGCCGGTTCCATCCCCCCCGGTGCCATCACCACCGGTTCCATCCCCGCCGGTCCCGTCACCGCCCGTTCCATCCCCGCCGGTTCCATCACCACCAGTTCCATCTCCGCCGGTTCCATCACCTCCCGTGCCGTCACCTCCGGTGCCGTCACCGCC
>CAZUXX010000456.1:0-3803 GCA_964624215.1 uncultured Planctomycetaceae bacterium | reverse complement strand
TTCAGCAGGATCCGGACGCCGGCCTGGGAGGCGACGTAGAGGGCGTCGATGAGTTGCGGGTCAACCAGGGCATTCACCTTGGCGACGATTCGCGCCGGAAGTCCATTCCGGGCCTGTTCGATCTCGACCTGGATGAGATCCATCAGGGTGTCGCGCAGAGTCAGCGGGGCCGCCTGCAACTTGCGAAAGCGTTGAGGCTGCGAGTAGCCGGTTATCGCATTGAAGAACGCGGCAGCATCGGCTCCCAGGTCCGGATCGGCAGTGAGGAGGCTGGCATCGCTGTAGATGCGGGCGGTGACCTCGTTGTAGTTTCCCGTCCCGAAGTGGACGAAGCGCTCGATCCCGCGGTCACCGCCCCGCCGCACGATCAGGCAGCACTTGGCGTGTGTCTTGAGGCCCTTGACTCCGTAGGTAACCTGCGCCCCGGCTTCTTCGAGACGGCGGGCCCAGGTGATGTTGCGGGCTTCGTCAAACCGTGCCTTCAGTTCAACGACGGCGGTGACGTGCTTGCCGTTTTCGGCAGCCCGGATGAGCGCGGCGGCAATGGGGCTGTCGCGACTGGTGCGATAGAGCGTCTGTTTGATGGCGAGGACGTTCGGGTCGTCGGCGGCCTGATCGATGAGTCGCACGATCGGCTCGAAACTTTCGTACGGGTGGTACAGCAGGACATCCCGCTGCGCGACGACATCAAGAACGTTTGCCTCGGGTGGCAGGTCGGGGGCGGGGAGTGGCGTCCACGGCTCGGCCTTGAGTGCGTCGTGTCCGGGCAGGTCGGCAATTCTGAACCAGGCCGACAGGTCGAGAGGACCGGGGATGTAATAGGTCTGGTCTTCGGGAGGTTGCAGGACAGACGTCAGGAACTCGCGAAACTCGGGTGATGCCTGGGCCGCGATCTCCAGTCGCACACAGTCCCCGTGCCGGCGCTGATGCAGGACATGCTCCATCGCGTCGAGCAGATCGGCGGCCCAGTCTTCGCGGAGGCTCATCTCCGCATTGCGGGTCATGCGGAAGGGGACACACTCGAGGACGGTCTCACCGACGAAGAACTGGTCCGCGAACATCTGCACGGCGTCTTCGAGCAGCAGGTAGGCTGTTCCGCTGTCTGCCGGTAGAAACAGAAACCGTTGCGTCACCGGACCAAACGGAATGATGGCGAACCGCTGCTGCGGCTCGTCCGGGTGTTCGGCCGCCAGGCGAACGCCCATGGCGACTGCCTGGTTGGGCAAGAGCGGAAAATCGTCCGGGTTCGTCACCGCCATGGGGGTGAGGATAGGGAAGACTTCCTCTTCGAACTGTTGCCGGAGGATGCGCCGCTGGACGGAGTTCAGGGCGTCAGGACTGACGCGATGGACGCCGTCTGCGGCCAGACGTGGCTCCAGTTCTTCCAGATAGCACTCGTATTGGGCTGCGACGAGTTCCTGCACGCGCTGGGCGATGGCCTGCAACTGTTCGGTCGGGGTGAGGCCGCTGGGATCGGGTCGGGCCCCTCCCTGACGGGCAATCGCCTGCAGGCTGCCGACACGAACGCGGAAGAACTCATCCAGATTCGAGGCGGTGATTGCGAGAAACTTCACCCGCTCCAGGAGCGGGAGGGTGGCATCACGCGCTTCGTCGAGCACCCGCTGGTTGAATTCCAGCCAGGAGAGCTCGCGGTTCAGGTATCGCTGTGAAGCACTTCCGTCGGACATGGGAGCAGGACTCGGTGAATTCGGAAACAGTCTGCCTCGACCATGTCCGAGGCTCAATCGTCCGGATCTCCCTTGAAGATCTTGCGTGCGAGGTTGGTGTTGTAGGGAGTCCAGCGGGACTCCATGTTGGGGTCGGCGGCGATCAGCGTCGAGAACTCGTTGACCTTCGCATCAAGGTTGTCGAGGTGATGCAGAAAGATGGCCTCAGGCGTCATCGGGAGTTTCGGACTGCCGTGCTCATACACACCGTGGTGACTGACGATCATGTGTTTGAGCCGGAGCAGCTTGTCACCGTCGATCGGGCTCCCGGTGGCCTGCTCGACCTGGGCGGCCTTCTCGTTGAGCATTTCGACTCCGATGATCAGGTGTCCCAGCAACTGCCCTTCATCGGTGTACGAAAACGTGGTGTCGTACGCGAGTTCCCGCACTTTGCCGATATCGTGCAGCAACACTCCCAGCAGGAGCACATCACGGTCGACGGGAGGATACAGGTCGACGATCCGGTGGGCGGTCTCCATCAGATTCACGATGTGTTCGAGCAGACCTCCGGCGTATGCGTGGTGCAGCCGGATGCCGGCGGGACACCGTGAGAGGCCCTCGGCGATCATCCGGTCTCCGATGAAGAGCTCGGCGAGTGTTCGCAGGCCCCGGTCGTGAACGGTCTGGATCAGTTCGTTCAGCCGATTCAGCAACTGATCCGTTTCGATGGACGTCCCCGGAATGAAGTCGGAAGGATCGCAGGTCTCCGGGGGGATGGTATGGATGTGCGAGAGGATGACCTGCAGGTTGCCCTGATAGAGCTGGACCTTGCCGCGGATACGGACGTAATCGCCGCTGTTGAGTCCGGCGACCATGTCCTCCCGCACGTTCCAGAGAAGCCCGCTGATCTGTCCCGTGCGGTCGCGCAGCTGGGCGAGGAGAAACAGGTCTCCATTGCGATTCGCGCGAAGCTGGCGTTCCGCGAGGAGGAACACCTCGTCGATCGATTCTCCATCAGAGAGGGTGTTGACAAAACGCCGGCTCATTCGGAAGGCAGCAGCAAAAAGGACAGCGCAGCAGGCCCGGCCGGGACGGCAGACGGATGGAATCACTGCGCTCAAGCGGGAACGGTCGCAGTGTAGGGACCGTTCCAACGGATGTCGCCCCTCCGGAAGCGACTGGCTTACGACTTCGTTCCTCCGGACAGCGTGAAGCGACTGTCGATGTGTCGCCCGACGCGCGAAGCAGGGCAGGGGGAGACTCCCCGCCTTCGCGGCCGGGGAGTTTGATCGACTGTTCCCGGCGATCGTTCCAGCCCAACCAGTGCCGCAGGCCCGTCGCCGGGTGTGCGTCCTCCCGCCGTAAAGGGCCGTCCCCCCCGAACGAGATCACGATCATCCCGATGATGAACTCGTGTCTGACGGACGGGGAGAGAGGAGACCAAGGTCCAGCAGCCGTCGGACGAATTCGCGGGCGAGTGGCGCGGCGGTGCGGCCTCCCGAACCGCCATGCTCGATCACGACGACGAACGCAATCCGGGGAGCCTCTGCCGGAGCGAACCCTGCGAACCAGGCATGGTCTTCGCGGTCTCCGCCGACTTCGGCCGTACCGGTCTTGCCAGCAATCGAGATGCGTTCGAGTGCGGCAGACCGGCCGGTTCCGCGAGGGTGCTCGACCGTCAGGCGCATGCTGCGGCGCACCCGTTCGAGTGTTCCGGGAGAGAGTCCCGGGACGCGCGAGGCCGCGTGGGCTGGGGAATCGCTTGTGAAGCTCGCAAGCTGGATTGGACCGGGGATCTCCGAGGAAGACTGCTCTGTTTCCGGTCGGGCGAGCCGCGGAGCCAGCAGCCACCCGTCATTGGCGATGGCCGCGATCATCCGGAGCACTTGCAGGGGAGTTGCGGTGAGTGCTCCCTGCCCGATCGAGAGTTGCCGGGTTGTTCCCGGATACCAGCGTTCATCCGAGGTACCGGGTCGTGCCGGTGTCGGTACGAAGCCGGGCTTTTCTCCCGGAAGGTCGATGCCGGCGAGTCCGCCAAAGCCGAATCGCCGGGCCCAGCCGGCGAGAGGATGCGGCCCGAGTTCACTGGCCGCGTGAAAGAAGTAGTAGTTGCAGGACTCGTACAGAGCCCGTTCG
>CAZUXX010000455.1:0-3806 GCA_964624215.1 uncultured Planctomycetaceae bacterium | reverse complement strand
GCCAGCGACTGGCCGGCATCGTCAACGGATGGGACGGGGAACTGCTCGACAAGTTGCGCGAGCCGTTCTCGATGGCGATGGAGAATGATCGCCGGATCCACGAGATGGCCTCTCTGCGCGAAGCGGCCGAAGCCGAGCGGGGTTCGCTGCTTCGCCGACTGGGACGCAAAGAGCTCGTCGATGAGATCGTTGGTGAGCGGAGCGGGCTGCGGCTGGTGATGGAGCGGGTCGGCCTGGTGTGTGGGTCTGATGTTCCGGTGCTGATTCTCGGGGAGACCGGGACCGGCAAGGAGGTCATCGCGCGAGCGATTCACAATCGCAGTCCGCGGCATGATGGTCCGTTCATCCGGGTCAATTGTGGCGCGATTCCTCCGGAGCTGATCGATTCGCAACTGTTTGGTCATGAGCGTGGCAGCTTCACAGGGGCGGAGCAGACACGGCAAGGCTGGTTCGAGCGGGCCGACCAGGGAACGCTCCTTCTGGATGAGATTGGTGAACTGCCTCTGGAAGCCCAGGTGCGTTTTCTGCGGGTTCTGCAGGACGGTTTTGTCGAACGGGTCGGGGGGACCCAGCCGGTCCATGTCGATGTGCGAATCGTGGCGGCGACCCACCGCGACCTGGCTCAGATGGTGCGGGAAGGGAAGTTCCGTGAGGACCTGTGGTATCGCCTGGCCGTCTTCCCGATTCTGATGCCCCCGTTGCGTGATCGCGTCGAGGATATCGCGGACCTCGCCCGCCACTTCGCCGAGCGGGCAGCCACCCGATTTGGTCTGCCCATCACCTATCCGACTGACGACGACATCCGGCTGCTGCAGTCGTATGACTGGCCCGGAAATATTCGCGAGTTCGGGGCTGTTATCGATCGGGCCGCGATTCTCGGCAACGGGCAGCGTCTGGAGGTGAGAAAATCACTGGGGTTCGCCGAGATCCGCAACGGCAATTCGCTCCACAGGGTGACCACGGCGGGGAACGTCCCGAGTGCGGGGGGTGACGGCGGGGACTTCCCCACGCTCGATGAGTCGATCACTGCTCACATCGAACGCGCCCTGCAGCGAACGAACGGGCAGGTGGAGGGCAAGCATGGCGCGGCGAGTCTGCTGGACGTCAATCCCCATACACTCCGAGCGCGGATGAGAAAGCTGGGGATTGACTGGTCCCGTTTTCGAACGAAGTAACGGGGTGAAGGTGTCGCCCTCCCGGGTGCGCTCATTCGGGGGCCGCCTCGCGCCCACTATGCCACCAATCCCGAGCACTCCTGGAATGGCGGTCGGATGAAGTCCGCAGGGACTGGCGAGCGGGAACTCTCGACCGTGCAGGAACCCGTTGCGGGGCTGGAAAGAGCCAGGGGATCAGAGTCAGTCGAAGGCAGGGGCGTCTGTGGCGGAGTCTGCCGACTCGCGATCAGGAAACGCGGTGTAGTCGGTCCAAGAAGTCGACTCGCCGGGGGACTGTCCTCGCTGGATCGTGTCGCCGCCGGGTGGCTGCGTCCGGGCTGTACTGACGTTGTATGCAGGCGGGTTCGCGGTCTGTGCGAGGATCTGATCCATCCGTGACGGTTCCCGACTCTCCTGCGGGTAAGGCGAACGTCGCGGCAGGACACGGCCGTTGGCTGCCAACTGTCGCGCCTCGTCGCTGTTGACCAGAGCCGTGCGGACCGGAGCTGCCCCGGGCTGCGGCGCCTCCAGAGACTCGGCCGATTCGGTGCGAAGGGGGCGGTCGAGCATGGGGAGCGGAGAGAGCCGGGCGACGGCGGCTGTCTGCGGCTCCTCGTTGTTCTGCTGTGTTTGTGGAGCGGCCGCGAGCCGGTCTTCGTCATCACGGCGGACCGGTGGGCTGCCGGCGACAACCCATCCGACCCATTCCTGTTCGAGCTCGCCGATCGAACCGAACCCGTAGTGCTTGCGGATGCTGGCATTCCATCCGTGCCGGTGGGCATCTTCCAGGAACTGGAGGAAGACTTTCTTGCCGACAGAGCCGCGCTGCTGCACGAGGAAGTTCACGAGCGAGTAGCCTTCGGCATACAGGGTGTAGACCTGCTGCATGTCGGAGGGGTACTCGGACATTACCAGTAGTCGGTTGAGGGGGATCCGGCGATCGGTGTTGATGAGCCGTTCGAGCGCCACTTCCTGGCGTTTGCGCTCGGAGATGTGCTCAATCAGGGTTGCGGCTCCTTCGTCGGCCCAGCGGGGAAGCGGTCGACGGAAGTAGGAGGCGAAGATTGTGTGGCTGACTTCGTGGGGGACGACGGAGTCGAGGATGCGTTCGAGGGTCCCCTGGACCTGCATCTTCCAGCCGGAGACTTCTCCGCGGTCAAAGGTGAAGGTGGTTGCACCACCGGCGCCAAGCTGGCCGACCTTGACCTGAATGGGACAGGGGCGTGACCAGTTGGGGAGTTCTTCGCCGAGCCATTCGATCGCAAGACGCGAGCGGCATTCTTCGGATGTTTGCGCAACCTGCCTGGCGACATCGACCGAGGCAGCTGTCACGACGAAGTTGCGTGTGCGATACGTTGCAGCGTCTGCCAGGGATCCGGCGAAAAGGAAGACGAATCCGGCAACCGCAGCCAGGTAGGGTCGGCAGGCTTCCATGCGCATCCGGCCAGTGGCCAATAGGGGGTCTCGGGGCTCCATGACCCGGCGAATCATTCAAACCGGGTCAGGAGAATTCCTAGCAAGAAGCAGACCATTCGCGCCCGCCTGCTTCGTCCGATCGACGCAAGTGATTGTCACGTTGAGACTTGGATTCCCTGAGGTGATTGTCTCGGCGGGGCGCGGATGCCTGTATTTCTTACAATAATGTTGTATCCACTTGAAGATTCGACAGTCAAGTTGCATCTTGGCGGCAGACATGCCAGCACCTGCCGAAGTACCCGCGTTTTCCAGCCTCAAAGGCCGTCGTGCCGTGGTGACGGGCTCGTCGTCGGGGATTGGACGCGCGATTGCCTTGGAGTTCGCCCGGGCAGGTGCCGACGTCGTTGTGCATTGCCACTCGTCACAGGATGCTGCTGTCAAGGTGGCCGAGGAGATACAGCGGCTCGGCCGGCGCTCGCAGGTGATTGTTTGTGATGTCGGCGATGCGGATGCTCTGGAGCCGTTTGTCGAGTCGGGATGGTCGGTTCTGGGCGGCTGCGAGATCTGGGTCAACAATGCCGGAGTCGACCTGCTGACCGGGGCGGGTGCGACCTGGAGCTACAGCGAGAAGCTGTCCCGTCTGTGGGACGTTGACGTGCGCGGCAGTGTGCTGCTGAGCAAGCTGGCGGGGGCACGAATGAAAGCCGAGGGGGGCGGGGTGATCCTCAATATCGGCTGGGACCAGTCCGACCGGGGAATGGAAGGAGACAGTGGCGAACTGTTTGCCACGGCCAAGAATGCCGTGATGGGTTTCACGCGGTCACTGGCCGTGAGCCTGGCTCCCACGGTGCGGGTGAACTGCATTGCTCCGGGCTGGATTCAGACGGCGTGGGGCGAGCAGGCATCCGATGTCTGGCAGCAGCGTGTGATGGACGAGACCCCGCTGAAGCGTTGGGGGCTCCCCGAGGACATTGCCCGATTGGCGCGGTTCCTCGCCAGTGACGAGGCGTCGTATCTGACGGGGCAGGTGATCAACGCGAACGGCGGAGCCATCTGCTAAGAGACGTCCCGGCGATTCGCCGCATGTTGAACCCGGTTGGAATCTATCGGGATCAATCGCGGGCGAGGTCGCTTTCAATCGCGGGCGACATCAATCCGGCAGCAACCCAGATCGAGCGTTGTCGGCGCCTCGGAATTTGCCCCGGCGACCACGTCGTCGTGCAGACGGTAGTAGAT
>CAZUXX010000454.1:0-3811 GCA_964624215.1 uncultured Planctomycetaceae bacterium | reverse complement strand
GAGAACGTACCGAGGAAGGTTCCATCCGGCTCGGTCACCGGGGCCCCCGAGATCCGGTACTGCAGCAGCGTCTTCACAGCCTCGCAGCAGTAGTCATCCGGTCCCAGCCGCACCGGCCGCGTGATCATGAATTCCCGCGCCCGCGACGGACGCCGATGAACCTCTTCCACATGCCGCACCGTCTCCATCAGCACGCGCATGCAGCACTTCTCGGAAAAGACTCCCAGATAGCGCCCCTCGTCATCGACAACCGGCGCCCCCGAGATATTGTTCCGCAGCAGGACATCGACCCCCTCGGCGACATCGTCCCCCGGCTTGAGCGTGATCAGCTTCCGAACCATCACGTCACGTGCCAGAAGCGGTTTGGACAGTCGGGTAGTGTCAGACATGAGCAGCCTCGCGAGTCAAAGCAGTCTCTCAGCGCAGCAGCCGAACTCCGTTCAACACCCTTCCGGGCTGCCACGGCTTAACGATTCTACAGGTTCTCACGCCGTCAGGCTCCCCTCCCCCAGGTTTCCCGGGAATTCCCCGATGACTCCCGACGAGGGGAATCGTGTCCACGTCCGGCAGACTTTCCAACTGCTCTCGCGGCTGCGAGAATGCAACACAAAGCAGCCAAACGCCTTCCAGATACCCCCTGCTTCCACTCGCCGGCTCCGGTCAGGAAGGCATGGCGTCGCTGCCATACCTCACGGCAGCAGGACCATCCGACCACCAGCGACCGCGTCGGTCCGCGCACCGTTGTTGGTGGCACCCCGCCGTGAGAATGTGGAGAACGCGGGCTCGACGAACACCTCGACCGACTGAACCCACAATCCAGACAAGACACTACAGGAGCGTTGCTCGTGATCTTTCGCCGCCGCAAACAGGAGGAGGATGATTACTACGATGATGAGGAAGAAGTCGAACTCGTCCTCTTTCAGGGAGCCGTCAACGGCAAGGACGCCGACCTCGCTGCCAACGCCAAACTCGTCCAGGCCGGACTGATTCGCGCCAAGGAACTCGTCAGCGACGCCGTCGCCCGACGGGCCGAAATGATCCGCGTCGAGCCGAAAGGGAAAATCGCACTCTCCGTCTTCTTCGTCGACGGGGTCCCCTACCCCGCTGCCCGGATGCCCGCCCAGGCAGGACTCGCCATCACCCAGATGCTCAAACTGCTGGCCGGCCTCGACATCAAGGTGCGGAACAAGCCCCAGAGCGGCGGAATCAAGGCCGAATACGAAGAACGCAAGTACATCCTCCGCATCGACAGCCAGCCCGTCCCCGGAGGAGAACGGCTGATCGTTCGCATCGATGACCCGACACTCCGCCTCGAAAAGCCCGACGATATCGGCCTCAGCGAAGACCTGAGACTGAAAGTCCGCGAACTCACTTCGCAAAAGCGGGGCATCATCCTCGCCGCCGGACCACCAATGTCCGGCACCTCCACAACGGCCCTCGGGCTGCTCCGCTCGGTCGACGCCTACCTGTACAGCATCTACAACCTCGCCGACCTCGACGGTCGCGACCTGGCCCACATCACCGAGTTCAAGGCGAACGAAGGCGAGACTCTCGACCAGCGACTGGTGCGGGTCAAACGTCAGGATGCCGACGTGGTCTTCGTCGATCCCATCCGCGACGCAGAAACCGTCAAGACGATCTGGAGTCACGCCGAAAATCTGGCCATCGTCAGCGAAATGCCCGCCCGCGATGCCGCCGACGGGATCGTCCGCATCGTCGCCGCCCTGGGAGACCCAGCGCTCGCCGCCAGCGGCCTCGACCTCATCGTCAGCCAGAAGCTGATTCGCAAACTGTGCGAGTCCTGCCGCCAGGCCTATCGTCCCAACCCCAAATTGCTCAGGAAGGTCGGCCTGCCACCCGAAACCAAGGTCCTCTTCCGCGTCCCCAAACCGGTCGAAACCGAGGACGGAGAGATCGAGGATCCGCCTCCCTGCCGCCGTTGCGGGAACATCGGATACTACGGACGAATGGCCCTGTTCGAAGTCATCGAGATGACCGAAGACATGCGCAAGGTCGTCGCCGCTGGTGCCAACGCCGCCCAGATCAAGGCCGAGGCCCGCAAACAGGGAATGCAGACCTTTCAACAGGATGGACTCAGGGCCGTCGCCGAAGGAGTCACCTCCCTCGAAGAACTCCAGCGCGCCTTCTCACAAAAGGGCGGATGACACACAGCCCCGCATCCTCTGCCCCTCACTTGTTGCCCATCAACGGAGTCGAACAATTTCCACGCTGACTGCTGACTGCGCCTACCAGACAAGCATCGCACCCGATGCGAAGGCCACCTTCGACGTCGGGCAGACGCTCACCGTCTGCCCCGAAACGAACGAACTGCTCGATATCCGCTACGACTGGGACCGCATTCCGGTCCCCGCGTCGCTCCGAGAGTTCGAAGCCCGCTGGGCCACCCGGACCAACCCCCTCGACTACAGCGGTGTCTGGCGGTTTCGCGAACTGCTTCCCTTCGCTCCTGACAACCAGATCGTCACCATCGGCGAAGGTCAGACCATCCTCCAGAAGTCGGATCACGTCGCAAAGTACGTCGGCCTGAAGCCCGGCAGCCTCTTCCTCCAGTACGAAGGGCTGAATCCGTCCGGGTCCTTCAAGGACAACGGAATGACCGCCGCGTCCACCCACGCCCGGATGGTCGGCGCCCGCATTGCCGCCTGCGCCTCAACCGGCAACACCAGCGCCTCGCTCGCCATCTATGCCGCCACCTCCGGCCTGTTCCGCGTGATGGTCTTCATCGGCAGCGGCAAGATCGCCTACGGCAAGCTCTCGCAGGCCCTCGACTACGGGGCCGTCACCCTGCAGATCGAGGGCGACTTCGACGACGCCCTCAGACAGGTCCGCGATGTCTGCCAGGAAGCCGGAATCTACCTCTGCAACAGTGTCAATCCGTTCCGGCTCGAAGGACAGAAAACGATCATGTACCGGGTCCTCGAAGGACTCAACTGGGAGGTCCCCGACTGGATCGTCGTCCCCGGCGGAAACCTCGGGAACTCCAGCGCCTTCGGCAAAGCCTTCGAAGAACTCAAGTACCTCGGACTCATCGACCGCGTACCACGTCTGGCCGTCATCAACGCCCAGGGTGCACACACGCTGTACGAACTCCACGAGAAACAGGGACTTCGCTGGAACGGCGGCCACCCAGACGAATCGCTCATCACAGCGTTCTACGACGACATGGACCGCCAGCAGCACAAGGCAGAAACACTCGCATCGGCGATCGAGATCAATCGCCCGGTGAACCTCAAGAAGTGCCTGAGGGCACTCGAATTCTGCGACGGTGTCGTCCGCGAAGTCTCCGACCGGGAGATTCTCGACGGCAAGGCTCAGGTCGGTGCCGGAGGCTTCGGCTGCGAACCGGCCAGCGGGGCCAGCGTCGCCGGCGCGAAGCTGCTCCGCGAAGAAGGAATCATCGCTCCGGGCGACCGCGTCGTCTGCATCCTCACCGGACATCAGCTCAAGGATCCCGACGCAACTGTCGCCTATCACGCCGCCGAGTCCGATCCCAGGCTCGCCGGGAAACTCGCCAGTCGCGGTGCCCGGCAGCGGGAATTCGCCAACCGGCCCATTAAAGTCCCCAATGATTTCAGTCAAATCATGGACGTCATCCGACAGTTCGAGTAGGGTGGATCATACGGTTTGTAGCGTGCGGTGACGCAGCCCGACACAACTGCGAGACGATCCCGCCGCGCAATCCGTCCGGCCCACCAGACCGGCGGGCCGCTGTTCCTCCGATCAATTACGTGAGTCTCCGGCGGACTGAGGAAGCGGACTGCTGACGCCGTTCGAAGAGCTGGAATTCCTT
>CAZUXX010000453.1:3570-3820 GCA_964624215.1 uncultured Planctomycetaceae bacterium | reverse complement strand
ATCCAGGAAGAGATCCTGTACTACTGTCGCCAGGTCGGTTGCAGCTTTACGGAAGTTCCCATTCTGTTTGAAGAGCGGCGCCACGGCGTTTCCAAGATCAGCTGGAAGGAAGCGGTCTCGGCGCTGTCCGTCCTCGGGCGACTGCGGTTCCAGCGGGAAGGAACCGGCGGTCCGGCTGACCCCGGTTAGCCGGACCAGGCTCCGGGGCGCCGTCGTCGTTCTTTCGGCGAGGTGACATCCCGCCGGAGGG
>CAZUXX010000453.1:0-3560 GCA_964624215.1 uncultured Planctomycetaceae bacterium | reverse complement strand
TCCGCTTATTCGTCAAAAGCCGCGTCGAAGCGGCGGTTCGACGGGGCGAAGTCGACGTTCTTGCAGAACTGGGCGGCTTCGGCGGCGCCGGCTTCGCGATCCATCCCCATGTCTTCCCACTCGACGGAGAGGGGCATGTCCTGCGGATAGCCTGCCGCATTGAGTGCGCGGATGATTTCTTCGAACCGCACCCCGCCGCGGCCGACGCTGCGGAAGTCCCAGCCGCGACGCGGGTCACCGAACGAAAGGTGACTGGTGAGAATGCCGGTCCGTCCGTTGAGTGTGACGGCTGCATCCTTCATGTGGACGTGATAGATGCGGTCGGGGAACATCCGGATGAACTCGACGGGGTCGACTCCCTGCCAGATCAGGTGTGACGGATCGAAGTTGAACCCGAACTCTTCACGCTCGTCGAGCGCCTTGAGTGCCCGCTCGGCGGAATAGCAGTCGAAGGCGATCTCGGTCGGGTGGACCTCCAGCGCGAACCGGACACCGCACTCGCCGAAGACATCGAGAATCGGATTCCAGCGATCGGCGAGAAGCTGGAACCCGGCATCGATCATTTCCTTGGGTGTGGGCGGGAAGTCGTACAGCAGATGCCAGATGCTGCTGCCGGTGAACCCGCACACAACACCGACTCCGAGCTTCTGGGCGGCCCGGGCGGTGTTCTTCATCTCCTCGATCGCCCGCTGGTTGACCCCTTCGGGGTCTCCGTCCCCCCAGACGTACTCCGGCAGGATCGACTTGTGACGGATGTCGATGCGATCCAGCACCGCCTGTCCCACCAGGTGATTCGAGATGGCGAACAGCTTCAGGTCGTGCTTTTCGAGCAGATCCCGCTTTCGGGCACAGTAGGTGTCGTCGGAGAGGGCCTTGTCGACTTCGAAGTGGTCGCCCCAGCAGGCCAGTTCGAGCCCATCGTAGCCGAACTCGGAGGCCTTCTTGCAGAGTTCTTCGAGCGGCAGATCGGCCCATTGACCGGTGAACAGCGTGACGGGGCGTCCCATCGATCACACCTCATTGCTCAGCAGGAGTCAGTCGAGTTGCCCTCCACCGGCGGCTCTGCCGCGGGGCCGTCGCCAAGTTATCGGAGCAATTCGAACAATTCAAATCACGGCCGGGAGGTGATGGTTCCGCGAGGTGTGGCCTGGCCTGACACCTGGCGGTGAACGGGTTGACCATCTCATCGAGAATGCTGCGAGGGGGATCGGGGTGGCGGTTCTGCGTTGCGTGCCGGCTGTCGGGACACGGCAGGGACCGGATCGCTCCGGTGAGAGAGAACGGGATCGGCCGCATTGCTGACGGTGCGGCGGGCCGCTATTCTTCTTTGCCGCGCCTGCTGCGCGAGGGGCTGCCCGACAGGGTGAGGCGGCCCGAAACGGCTTGGATTCCGATTTGTCCGGATAGCCTTGCGGACCCGGCGAGGCGAAAGAGACAGGAACTGACATGGCGAACGTTGTCACACTTGAAGTGTTTCCCCGGGAGACGTCCGGGACGAAGGCGGCTCGCAGGCTGCGTCGTGAAGGAATCGTTCCGGCAAACGTGTACGGCCATGATCAGCCCCCGCGGAACGTGCAGATTCCGGCGGATTCGGTAAAGCGGCTGTTGCAGAGCGGGGTCCGCGTGGTGGATCTCACACTGAACGGTGCGACCCAGAAGACGCTGTTGAGCGATGTCCAGTGGGATACGTTCGGCCAGCACATTCTGCATGTCGACTTTCTCCGGGTCGATGCGAACGAGCGGGTGGAAGTCAAGGTGCCCGTGCACACTCGGGGGACTGCTCCCGGGGTTCTTGCCGGTGGTATTCTGGAGCAGCCGCATCACGAGTTGACGGTTGACTGCCTTGCTGTGGAGATCCCGCAGGAGATCGTGGTGAGGATCCACTCGCTGGACATTGGCGGTGTGATCCACGTCCGGGAACTGACGGATCTTCCTGATGGTGTGAAGATCCTCGAAAACGAGGACGAAGTCGTCCTGCAGATCATCGCTCCGACCGAACCGACCGAGGAAGAAGAGGCTGAAGGAGCGGCCGAGCCGGAAGTCGTCGGCAAGAAGGGTGACGAAGCAGGTGAGGCCTGAGGGGCATTTGGCCGGCCGGCAGCCCGCACCGGGATCTGGCCCGATGGCCGCAGTGGGGACGTGACCGATGCGACTGGTGGTCGGACTCGGCAATCCGGGGCCGAAGTACGCCGGAACCCGCCACAATGTGGGATTCGACGTGCTGGCGGAACTGGCCTCGCGATATGGGGCCCCCCGCGGCAGTCTGAAGTTCGAGGGGGAGCTCGTTGAGGTGATGATCGGCCCGGAGCGCACCCTGTTGCTCGCTCCGCAGACGTACATGAACCTCTCCGGCCGCAGCGTTCGGGCGGCGGTCAACTTTTACAAGCTCCCTCTGGAACACCTGCTGGTCATTTCCGACGATCTGAACCTCCCGACGGCCCAGCTGAGGCTGAGAGGGTCCGGTTCGTCGGGAGGCCAGAAGGGGTTGCAGAATACGATCGATCAGCTCGGGACTGACAAGTTCGCGCGGTTGCGGATCGGGATCGACCGTCCGCGCCCGGGATTTCCGGCGACCGATTATGTTTTGCAGCGGTTTTCGAAGGCGGAACGAGAGAAGATGGAAATCGCGGTGGCCGCGGCTGCCGATGGCGTTGAGGTGTGGGTCCGGGAAGGGCTCGAGGCGGCGATGAACCGGGTGAATGTCCGGGAGTCCCGCGACACATAGGCAGGGACGATTGCGTCCGGGTTGCGGAGCGCTGGCGCACTCCCCAAATCGGCTCGGCCTCGTTGCAAATCGACAGCCGTGCGGTAAAAATCACGGTTTACGTAATGACATCACCGGAGTAGTGCGTTGGCTCAGAAACTGTACGAGTGCATGTTCCTGCTGGACAGCGGGAAGTGGGCAACGGACCCGCAGGGGACGGAGTCGGCCGTGCGCGAGATCCTCGACCGCTGCGGCGCCGAGATCGTGGCCCTGACCCCCTTCCAGGAAGGTCGGTTGCCTTACGAGATCGAAGGACACCGCAAGGGGCTGCACCTGTTGACGTATTTCAAGATGGACGGGTCGCAGGTGACGGAACTCGGCCGGCTGTGCAAGCTGAACCGTCTGATCCTGCGGCATATGGTCCTCGAACACAGCGTACAGCTCTTCGGGTTGCTGACGGATGCCCTCCGCCAGCATGAGGAAGAGACCTCAGAAGCGACGGCGGCCACGTAAGGACCACCGATCAGGACGGACAAGGTTGCCGCACCGCGGCGATCGAGCGGGAGGAATGTCATGGCTGCCAGCTTCAATCGGGTGATCCTGCTGGGGAATCTCACGCGCGATCCCGAAGTGCGCTACACTCCCGGTGGCACGGCCGTCAGCGAGATCGGACTGGCGGTCAATCGCCAGTGGTACGACAAGAACGCCGGTGAGCGGAAAGAAGAGACCACATTTGTCGACGTGACCCTCTGGGGACGCACGGCGGAGGTTGCGGGGGAATACCTCAGTAAAGGCCGTAGCGTGCTGATCGAGGGGCGTCTGCTGCTCGTCGGCGACGCCTGCTACTGCCAGCTCG
>CAZUXX010000452.1:3604-3827 GCA_964624215.1 uncultured Planctomycetaceae bacterium | reverse complement strand
CGGGCGACGAGATCGAATTTCGCATCGACCACCTCCGCGCCGGCGACATGGACCTTCCGGCCAGCGGATTGATCGACCAGTATCGCGGACGTCTCGATCGTCTGGATGTTCCCGTCCGCCTCGAACGCGAGGGGGACACCGATCGACTCGTTCTCGATCTCGAACGGGCGGCACCCAGGTGGCGCAACTTCGAAATCCGCGACATCAAAACGGGCAACGGCTG
>CAZUXX010000452.1:0-3594 GCA_964624215.1 uncultured Planctomycetaceae bacterium | reverse complement strand
CGGACAGGCCCGCGACGCATCCGGTGACGTCAACTCAACAGCCGAGCAGCCCGATCCGAGAAGCGCCCTCCGCCTGTAGTTGCGACATGGTCCCGTGCCGGGTGCCGGGTCGCTTCACTCCTCGCTCGCTCGACTGGCCCGCACGCGCACCGTGGGGGGCGATTTCAGCGTCTGGAGCACGACGCAATACCGCTCGGTCAGTTCCACCAGCTTGTCCAGCTGCTCTGTCGTGAGCTCCCCCTCCAGAGCAATGGCGAGTTCGATCGACCGGAATCCCACCGGAGCAGTTCGGTCCACTCCCAGTGTGCCGCGCACGTCGAGCACGCCCACAGCCTCGATCTGCCCTCCCTGGAGTGACAGATCCATCGCTGTCGCCACCGCACACAAGGTTACTCCCGCGCAGCCGATGATCGCTTCCAGCAGCATTTCGGCAGCACAGGCCGCACTCCCGTCTCCACCAGCCGACGGATGAAGCCCCGTCGAACGGGGCGGGCTCCCGTCAAGGCAGCACAACAGAGTCTCTGGGTGCAGTCGCCCCGCAGCCCGCAGTTCAATTTGCGCAGTCTCCGGAGCCTGACGGTACGCCTGCTTCAAAGGAGCCTGCAATTCACGGAGTTCTTCAGCAGTCATGAAGCGACTCTCCCTCGAAAGTGCAGACCGTTCCCGAACCGGGAGAGATCAGCCTGCAGAACTCTCCCCGCGCCGCGCATAAAGAAAGCCGGGACCCCATCATAGAAGTCCCGGCATCGTCACTCACAACGCTCACGTCGCCTACCAGCGACGGTGTGCACGTCGGCCGTGACCATAACCATAGTCCCACGCGTAGCCGTATCCATAGTGCGGCTGAGCGTAGTAGGTCCCATACCCGTAGTACGTGTCACACGGCGTGACGTATCCACCCCCATGGAACTGTCCCTGGGGAATGGCCTCGCCGTGATACTGCCCCTGCGGGAACTGACCCTGGGGAGCTTCATCAAAGTTCGGCCGCATTGCCGCGTAGGGGCGCTGCTGACCGAAGATGTCGTCCCAGGCACCAAGCTGACCGCTCAGCGCCTGACGCTCTCCATTGCGGTCGATAATCAGTTCGACCGGCTCGTCACTCTCATAAGTGCCCACCGCACTGATGAACTGATCGCGCGAATCAAACTCGCGTCCATTCATGCTGATGATCCGGTCTCCCGGCTGCAGCCCGATCTGTGCCGCAGGTGACTGCGGATTCACCTCGGTGATCACCACTCCATCACCCTGTGCATCCAGCAACACGCCCAAGGCCCGCCGGTTCGAGGCCTGGGCATTCTGCTGGTTCGGTCCCAGGTTGTCCCGGGAACGCATTTCGGCATCTCGCCGTGCATCAGGCTCGGGAAGAGCCGGGGGCTGATCGATCCCGGCCTCCGCTTCTGCTTGCGGGCGGACCTGCGGCCCCGCATCCGGCTGTACCTGAGCACCAGCCGCTGCCTCCGGTCGCGTCGGATCAGCCTGCACGCCTGCCTCAGCCGGTCCAGCCTGTGCTTCCGCTTCGACAGCAGCATCAGCGCGATTCGGCGTCGTTTGATCAGCTGCCGCTGCTCCCTCGACTGCCCCTCCCGCCGTCGTATCCTGCCCGTACGCAATACCGCTCGCGATCAATGCGGCCGCGGTAAACGACCTGATCATGATTCGCTTGACCATCGGTTGACTCCCTTTTCATGAGTAAGCTGACACGTGATTCCCGGAGCCAGGGACACCATGGCGTCAGCACTCTCTCGAATGCGCGGCATCCCTGAACTCACTTGTCGATGACGGTGCCCAGCCGCTCGACGCGTGGCTCGCCTCCTCTGCAAGCACGATGCCAGTTCCGATGATCGTGCACCCCCACCGACTCTCCACGTCACTTCATTTCCATCTGGCGATAGAACACGGGCCACCGGTGGTGGCGATTCCCACCGAATGACCGGGGAAAGAACGCCTCTCGCCACGCTCACGTCCCATACCCGAAGCACTGTCCGCCGCGTGTGTCCACCGCTTCCCCGTCAGCCCCTTTGCACGGCTGAACGCCAACCTGATCGCTCGGCATGCATCCCCCCGGCGAAGGCGACGACGGCATTTGCCCCGGCGAACACGTTCTGCGGCGCTCTGCCGACGCTGACGATCACACTCTCAGCCGATCGACCACGGGTATGTGATTTGCAACCCGTATCGAGTGCTCCCTCACCAGATTCCAACCCATGGTGTCCCCATGCTTCACTTCTCGAAACGCTCCCTGTGCGGTGCGGTGTTCGGTACAGCACTGATCACCCTGACCGCAGGCCTGTTCGCTCAGGAAGGGGCGGTGCCCCGGAAGATCCCCTCCGAGGATCCCGGACGCCAGCGCTCCGCAGTCTCCCACACCGCCTTCGGACGAATTCATGGCGTCGACGAGCGGCGGCTGGACGTCGAGTACGGAGAGGAGATCCGCACGGTCGAACTGCTCCAGGACACCTACATCGAAATTGACGGCGAGCGCGGCACACTCGATGACCTTCGTCAAAATGCACGCGTCCGCATCGTTCGGGATCCCGACGACGATTCCATCATCCGCAGAATCATCGTCGTCAGCGAAGACCACGCACCAACCGTCGATAACGACCTCGACGAACCCCTCGAAGGTCGACCCGCGACCGTCAAAATCAACCCTCCCAAAAAGATCGACCTGGGAATGGAAATGGCCTCCGGTGACGGTCGGGTCGTCGTGAACTCCGTGGACGAGGATTCCCCCGCGGCCCGCGCCGGTATCCTCCGGGGCGACGGAATCATCAAGGTCAATGGCGAGAACGTCATCACACCCGATGCAGTCTATTCGAAGCTCAATCCCGTTCCCGGTGGCCAGTCAGTCCCCCTCACCGTCAAACGGGGAGACGACGAGAAAGAACTGACGCTGACACTCCCCCGGGACCATGTCGCCACGATCGAGAACAACGCGCCGATTCGTGCCACCGAGCCTCGCGGCGAAAACGATCCTCAGAACCGCAAATCCCGCTCTGCCTCCGAAGCGTCCGCCGAGGAACTGAATCTCGGCTGGGCTCTCCGCGAGGGGGAAAAGGGGGCGTGGGTGGTCCGCGTTGAGCCCAACTCCCCCGCAGCCGAGGCCGAGCTTATGGTCGGTGACCTGATCGTCGCCGTCGATAACAAGTCGGTCACCGCACCCGAAGCGGTCGATTATCACATCGAACAGCATCTGCTCGGAGAGACCGTCAACCTCAACGTCGTTCGCGATGGCGTCGCGTTTCGCACGGGGCTTGTGCTCGCGATCACCCCGGGCCCGGTCGCGCGAACGGCGATGAAGCCTCAACCGGCCCAGACAGCACCGATCGCCCGGCAACTCGAACTGCAACAGCAACAGATCGCCGATCTGTATGCCCAGATTCAGGCCCTGCGGGCGGAGGTTCAGGCTCTTCGGGGTGACACCCCGAGTCCCGCAGCAGACGTGTTGCCGCCAAGTGATCCACAACCCGGCGTCGACACGCCGAACGACGCGATCCCCCCGGACTCTGATCCCGACCGGCCGCAGAATCCGCCACCGGTCATTCCGCCTGCCCCACGGCCGGAACCGCAGCCCCAGCAACAATAAACGGCGTC
>CAZUXX010000451.1:0-3840 GCA_964624215.1 uncultured Planctomycetaceae bacterium | reverse complement strand
CGGCCGTTGAACAGGTCGATCCGCTTCACCAGTTGCCGAATGTTTCGCAGCCAGATGTCGTTCGAGGCGAACGGCGTCACGTGGTACAGCAGGTTTCGCTTCGTGATCGTGCTGGCTGGGCGCGGTGTGTTGTGCAGGTGCTGGCACTCGCAGGACCAGTCGACTTTGCGGCTCCAGCGGCCGGGGAGTTCCCGAAAGAACCGGACGTCATACCAATGGTCGCCGGCCGGCAAATGAAAGATGTGCTCCCGCAGGACTTCAGATCGCAGGACGACGCAGCCGAATCCGCTGCCGCGGATCTGCTGGACCTGCCGGCTGTCCGGCAGCGGTCGGGTCAGCTGATGGACGCCGTTATTGACCAACCCGCCGCGCGGGCCGAGCCGTTCACGCGACCAGACCAGGTACCAGCCGTCGAACCGGGATCGATACGGCGCACAGACCGAAGCCGTGTGTTCATCGAAGGAATGCAGCAATCGTGAGAGCACATCGTCTGGAGGAATGATGTCGTCTTCGAGGACCCAGACGTAATCGGTTGAGACACATTCCCGCAGACGGTTGTAGATGCGGCACATCGCCTCGTTGACGGCGATGATCTGCTGATCGCGAGGCAGATCGGCCAGCCCCTTGGTCGCCGGCGCGAATTGCAGGTGGCGGACGTCGAAATAGTCGCAGCGGCTGATCCAATCCCGGACCAGCCGACTGAACTGTTCATCCTGGCTGGTGTCGCACAGGATCAGCCGCACTTGTTCGTGCGGCCAGGTCTGGCGATCGAGGAACTTCCGCAGTTCCCGCCATAGTGATTCGCGTCCCGCGAGCGGGATGAACAGCGTGACCGTCTCGCGGGCCAGTTCCTGACGGTCGAAGTAATGTGAGTCGCCACCGCCCCGGAACAGGATGGGAACTGGATGCTTGCGAAGTTGCCAGCCGTTGCGGGCCAGGTTCCGCAGCAGTTTGCTGAGCGTATCGCCCGATTGCCAGGCGTCCAGGAGCGCGGCCCGCCGCACCAGCACCGTGGGAGCCGCCAATCCCGAGCGTGCCAGGTCATCGCCCCTGACCTGGTCGGGATAGTTGGTCCTTCCGCCGGAGGTCAGCAGTTCGTGGTCGCTGTAGACCGCGCCGACACCAGCCGTCAGTGCGGCACTGGCGGAGGTGATCCAATCGCGGCCCAGCAGTGTGCGGCCATCGAGGAGCAAAATCTGCTCGCTACGGGCCTCCAGCGGAGACGCTTCCAGGCGAACACGACGACCGGAGTAAGCTCGGATTGTCTTGCGGATCGCTGTCGAGGCCGGCCCAAAGACGAGAACTTCACTCGGCAGTGTTGGTTGAGCGAACAGACTCAGCAGCGCTGACTCAAACGTCTCGGTGCGGGGGCTGAGCACCACGACCGAGTAATCGACGGACGGGAGGCTGGCGGCCGGAGGTACAACAATCGGGACTTGATCGGCCACTTCGCCCCGCAGCAGCCGGAGAATCTCCGGTTTGTGCTGTTGGAGCCGCTCTCGCAGCTCGCCGGTCACCTTGGACCGCGGATGAAACGCCAGGGCATCGCCTCGCGGTTCCAGCGTCACACCGCGGCGGGTCAGTTCGGCCAGGAGTTCGGCGACTTCGTTCACACCGCCCCCCACTGATCCCCGTCGCTCAGGTTGCCGATCCGCACCAGCGCCCACCGCAGGCTGCCGTAGTATCCGTATCCGTAGCCATACCCGTACCCGCCGTAACCACTGCCGCCGGGCGGTTCCTTCCAGAGAATGAACGCGCTGCCGGCGGTGTCTGATTTCAAGCTGTCGGTCTCGCCATCCTCGATGTCGGCCCAGTCGTGTTCCTCATCGATGACATTGAGCCGCACGGGCGTGACGCCGCTGACGCAGGCACGTCCGATCATTCCGGCGCGGAGCGGCTCCTGCAGCACGAGAAAGCGGCCCAGGTGGTCGTCTTCCGTCGGTGTGATGCCGACGACTGCAATCTGATCCTGAAAGCTGAACAGACTCTCGCCGGGCGTGAAGATCGGTCGGTCGATCCCCAGCACATGAAACCGCTCTAGGTCATCAGTAGTTCCGTTCTTGACGAGGATGATCCCCGTCTGCGGGAGATCGAGCTGCCGCTGACGGGCAACATTCTGCGTCCGGTTCCGAAAGTCCTTGGCGGCGTCGATGAACGTGTTGAACGTCTCGGCCGGGATGCGGAGACGATCGCCACGCTGAACTTTCTTGAAGGGGTCGCCCATCTGCTAGACCCCGATTCCGAGTCCTGCAAAGTTGGTGTAGGGATAGACTTGCTCGACATAGACCGCCAGGGGACGTTTCACCAGCATCTTGGCGCTGGGATCCTCGACATCCGCATACCGAATCCAGAGGTAATCCCAGCCTCGTTTGGCGATGCCGGTCATACTGCCAACCTGCAGCCCTTGAACGTTGGGACTGGCGGCGAACCGGTAGGCGATCTCCCAGTCCTCCTTCCTCCGGATTGACCCGGCCGCCCCGAGAAACAGCACCTCGCCAGCGGAGAACCCGCGAAACGGCCCGTTGTTCACCGTCCCCGTCAGGTAGAACAGGGCCGCCTTGTAGGCCCCGGTGACGAGGGCAGCGTCGATGTAGTGGGTCTCGGAGAAGTTGTAGACCGGGATGGTGATGTCCACCCCTTCGACGCTGTCCTTCGTGACGCCGATCCCACCCCGGAAGTTGGGGGGGAAGACACCCGGTGCCGCCCAGACGCCAACGGTCCCCAGCGACTGCGTGATGTGCTGAGTGCCGCCGCCAGTGTCGAACGAATAGGAGGAATCCCCCGTTTGCGGCGGCTCGAACTTGCCGTAACGGACGGACCCTTCCCAGGCGTTCTCGGCGATCCGCTCCAGGTGCGTCGACTGCCGGACCAGCCCCGCATAGATCGCAGGCGTCTGGGCAATCAGCTCGCTGTGGGCTTCGATGTCATCCGACGTGCCGACGACGAGGAACCGGCGGTCAACAGACGGCTGTTCCCCGGCCGACTGTTCGCGCGAATCCCATTTCTCGGTGACGGTGACAGACATGAGGCTCCATTACGTGAACTGCAAGCCGCCGTGATGGGCTTCATCCAACAGGCGACGGGTGTTGCGGGCCGTTTCTTCCGACGCACGGGCGGTCCGTTCAGCATGGGAGCCGCCGCCGAGACCACGGACGGCCATTGCATTGAACGTCCCGCTGACGCTCACCTTGTCGGCCGCGGCCTGCAGGCCGGAGCCGGCGTCGACCAGTTTCTTCTCCAGTTCCTTCAGTAAATCGGTCGGTGCGTTCGGATCGGTGGTCTCACCCGCCTCTGCCTCGGAGCGCTTGCGGGAAGCCTCCTCCAGGGCGGCCTGCCATTCCCGGCAGGCGGCATCGAGGGCGACCTGGGAATCCTTGACCTCCGCCGCAAACTGCTGAGCATGCCGGGAATGCTCGGCATCCCGCATCCGGTCCAGTTCGCCCAGCGTCCCGGAGCGTTCCGCCTCGATCTCTGACTTCCGTGCCCGCCGCTGCTGCTCGCGGGCGAAGATCGCCCGGTTGCGTTCCTCATCGGCCGCCTCGTTCTTCCCGGCGACCTCATCGTTGATACGGGTGATCTCCGCTTCGGCATCAATGTCTGAATCAAACAGCGACTTCAGCCGAACCCAGGCCTTGCGGATGAACCCGACCGCCGTGTTCCAGGTCTTCGTCAGGCCGGTCGTGAACAGCGCCCAGGCATCCGCCAGAAAGTCGACCGTCTCGGTCCAACCGGTCTGCAGGCCAGCCCACGCATTGGCGGCGACTTCCGCTGCGCCATAGACCGCTTCGGTCCAAACGGCGACGAAGAACCGCTTGACCTCGACCCACTGTTGGTTGAGGG
>CAZUXX010000450.1:1120-3841 GCA_964624215.1 uncultured Planctomycetaceae bacterium | reverse complement strand
CCTTCACGTCGTCGGGCATGCGGCCTGCCAGAGCCGTCCACTGATCCGGGTCGGCGCCGAGCAACTCGGCCATCACCCGGACCTTCTCGGCCGAGGGCGGGTACTCCGCCTTCCCGGTCTCGACAAGCGACAGGTACGTCGGGCTGACGTCGATCGCCTCCGCGAACTTGCGCAGGCTGAAACCCTTCTCGATTCGCCGCTCGCGGAGGAGGGTCCCGAAGTGCTTGGAGGGCGCGGCCATGGCGTGGTCTCGTGTTGACGGAGCGGCAGAGTCCGTTTACTGTACCCTGCACATCACTAGCGGGTCAAACGGCGAGCAGCCGCTCTGATTCCCGCGTTGCGGAAGCTCTAGGTCATGCGCGTCGGACTCCGCCCAGGCGTCAACATCCTCGCCGTGCTCCGCCACCTGGAGTACAAGCCCTGGTACGCCCTCGCGGAGTACGTCGACAACGCCGTGCAGAGCTTCTTGTCGACCCGGGATCAGATGGGGTCGGGGACGATGCTGTCCGTAGCCATCGAGATCGACCGCCTCGACAAGACAATCATCATCAAGGACAACGCCGGCGGCATTGCGCAGTCCGACATCGCTCGGGCCTTTCGCCCCGCGGAGCCGCCGCAGAACCCGCGGGGACTGAGTCAGTTCGGTATGGGGATGAAGAGCGCGGCCTGCTGGTTCGCGCCGTTGTGGGACGTGCGCACCAGCGCGATCGGCGAGCCCGTCGAACGCCGCATCTACTTCGACATCGACAAGATCATCGAGGACCGAATCGATGAACTCGACATCGAGACCATCCCTTGTGATCCATCCGACCACTTCACACAAATAACCCTCCGCAACGTCTATCAGGTTCCGCAGCGCCGCACACTGGGCAAGATCCGAGATCACCTCACGGATATCTACCGCTGCTTCATCCGTGATGGTCTACTTGAATTGCGAATTCCGGGCACGTCGCCGACTGCCTCGGACGAGGCTCTGGGGTACGACGAGCCTGAGTCCCTCGTCGCGCCCCGATACACAACAGAAAACGAGCCCGACGGGAAGCCAACGCTTTGGCGGAAGTCGATCGCGATAGAACTCGATGATGGTCGGGTAGTCTGCGGCGAGGCGGGCCTTCTGGCTCGCGGCGACACACGCCGCGCGGGTCTGTGCCTGTTCCGTCGGAACCGCGCGATCGTTGGCACCGGTGATGAGAAGTACCGACCTCCGGAAATATTCGGGAGCGGTAATACCTACGAGTCGCAGCGCGTGTGGGGTGAACTCCACATGGACGACTTCGACGTATCGCACACGAAGGACGGCTTTCGATGGGGAGACGCAGAGGACCAGTTTCTCGACAAGCTGCGGAAAGCCCTTGACGAAGAGCCACTTCCGCTCTTGAAGCAGGCCAGAAATTACCGGAGCGGTCGCCCAACACGGTCCGGCACGTCCCGCGCAACGAGCAACGCGGTCTCTGGCGTCGTCACCGCGCTGGCGAATCACGGCGGAGAGGATTTCACACGGGTTGGCGCCTCGACCGCAACGGTACCCGAACCGCCACCGGACCTCCCTGAGAACGGGACCGTGGCTGTCGAACACCGAGAGTTCACCATCCACGCGACCGGCGGGGAGTGGAACGTCACGGTCGAACTCTCGGGCACGGAGCGCGCCATGGACTGGCTCGAGATTGCCTGTGATCAGAACGAGGCACTTCGCACCCGTCGAGTCGGGCTCCGAGTGAACCTCGCGAGCCCGTTCATGCGACGAGTGGTTCGGCTTGATGATCAGGAGAGTCTTGAGCCTGTCCTCCGTTTGGCCGCAGCGTTCGGTTTGGCCGAGGTGCTCGCCCGATTCAGCGGTGGAAGCTGCGGCCCAGGCGAACTCCGACGCAACGCCAACGAGTTGCTGCGATCATCTCTTTCTCGACGAAATGTTGGAGACAACACATGAACGGCGGCAATGCGGAGGCGAAGATACTTGGGCCGGACCGCGATGGGTGGGACCCCGTCGTCGGAAGCGAACTCGAACGACTTCTCGTCAAGAAGTTCCCGGATGATCCGGCTGCCAGACGTGCCGTCCGCGATTCGACCATCCGCATCCTGCGGCGATGCGTGAATCCCGAGACGAACGCGGACGATGCGAACAACACGGGCCTGGTGGTTGGTTACGTTCAGAGCGGCAAGACGCTGTCGTTCACATCCGTGGCAGCCGCCGCTCACGATAACAGGCTCCGATGCGTAGCCGTGATTGCAGGTTCGTCGCTAAATCTCGCTGATCAAAACAAGGATCGTCTCGCGAAGGATCTCGACATCGGCACCAACTTCCGCCGCCCCTGGCATCGAGCACACAATCCAACAACCGCTAAACTTCACGAACTCAGGACAGCCCTCGCTGGGTGGGACTCTGGACGCCCGAAGACACTCCTTCTCACATCATTGAAGCATCATGGGCACGTCCAGAACCTTGGCGCCGTCATCGAAGCGCTTGGCGACGCGGCGTCGCCGATGTTGATCATCGACGACGAAGCCGACCAGATCTCCTTGAACACCCGCGTGAACCAGAACGGCGAGAGTGCCAATTACTCCCAGATTCTGGGTCTCCGCGATCGCGCTCCGCGACATACCTACCTGCAGTACACCGCGACGCCCCAGGCGAACATATTCAGACCGCTTTGGGATCGGCTGTCGCCGAGCTTCTGTGAGCCTCTCGAGCCCGGCGATGGTTACGTCGGCGGCCACCGGGTG
>CAZUXX010000450.1:0-1110 GCA_964624215.1 uncultured Planctomycetaceae bacterium | reverse complement strand
TGTTTGTCGACCGCGAGGATGATCTTGTCCGGACCATACCACAGGACGATCTCCAGATGGCCGACGACCTGCTCGAAGCACCACCTTCGCTGTTTCAGGCGATGCGTGTCTTCTTTCTCGGGGTCGCACAGGGGCTCGTCATTGAGAAGCGGACTGGGGACCTTCCTGTACCGCCAAATCGCTCCATGATGGTCCATCCATCGCGATCGCGAGACAGCCACCAAGCCTTCGCGAGTTGGATCCGCATCGCCATGGATTCATGGCGTCGCGCAATCGCCGATGATCATGATCGGCCTCACCAACTCGACACCTTCCGGAGATCCTACGACGATCTTGCCGCGACGGACACCACGAGGACGCTAGCCGAATTCGACGAGCTAGTCGACATGCTGCCGGAGGCCATCGGGCTTACACAGGTACGCGAGGTGAATTCACGGAAGGAGGTCGAAAAAACCGACTGGTCCACCGCATGGGGGAGTGACTACTCCTGGATTCTCGTCGGGGGCCAGAACCTCGACCGGGGCTTCACCGTGGAGGGCCTGACCGTCACCTACATGCCTCGCGACATCGGCACCGGCCAGGCGGATACGATCCAGCAGCGAGCTAGGTTTTTCGGATACAAGCGAGGCTATGAGGATCTGTGCCGTATTTACCTTGGCCCGGATGCTCGACGGGCGTTCTCGGTATACGTGCGTCACGAGCGGAGCATGCGATCGTTCCTGGAGCGGAATCGCTACCGCTTAGGCGAGCCGACAATTCCTCGGGAGTTCGAACTCGACGCTCAGCTCAGGCCCACACGCCCGGCGGTATTGGTCGATAACCCAACTAGGTACATCCTACGGAAAGGCTGGCTGGCCCAGGAAGGGACGCTGGAACGCGTCAACCGGTGTCGCGAGAACGGTGCCATTGTACAGAAGTTCCTTGCATCACGTGGAAGCCTTCTGAATTTCACCGAAGCCCCGTGGATCGAGGACCCTAACGGAATTCGGAACGACCATCGCCATGCTGGCTTGCTTGATGTCCCACTGCGAGAACTCTACGAGCAGGTTCTTGCAGGCGTGGTCCTGCCAGACGCCGAGGAGCCTACACAGTGGCAGGTTGCGCTGTCGA
>CAZUXX010000449.1:0-3843 GCA_964624215.1 uncultured Planctomycetaceae bacterium | reverse complement strand
TGAAGTCCGACGCGGGGGAGAGAACGAGGCGTTTACTGTCGATGGGCGGGGGGGGTGTGCGACCAACCGCGATCTGCAGGAGATGGTGAACGAAGGGACCTTCCGGGAGGATTTGTTCTTCCGGGTGAATACCTTCGAGATTCATCTGCCCGCACTCCGGGAGCGCAAGGACGACCTGCCTGCTCTGGCGCGGGCCCTGGCGGCCCGGTACCTCAAGCGGAGCAATCTGCCTGCTGACTTCCTGGACCCGGCGACGGTCGAGCTACTGAAGCGGCACGACTGGCAGGGGAACGTGCGTGAGCTGGCGAATGTTGTCGAGCATGCGTGCATTCTCTCGGACGGGGGAACGCTGCTGCCGGAGCATCTGCCGCGGAGCATCACCGCCCGGAAGGCTGGGGGCGATCAGCCGTTCTCCGTGCTGGCGTTCCCGCGCCCGCTGACGCTGCGGGAGATCGAGCAGGAAGTGATCGAGCAGACTCTGAAGAAGTACGACGGCGACAAGCCGCGGACGGCAGATGAACTGGGGATCGCCCTGAAGACGCTGTACAACAAGCTGAATCAGTACGCGGCTCATGAGCAGTCCGCGGCCAGCTGACGGTTGGCTGTCGAGGATGATTGCGGCGGTGTGCCGAGGTCACGAGACTGCCACCGCCGCAGGAGGTTGCCCCGAGTGCCGCCGGCGATTACCGGGGGCGCTCGAGTGACTCGCGCAGCCAATCGGCGAGCGTGGCACGGTCGGCGAGTCCCGTCCACTTGGCGATGTCTTCGCCTCCGTCGATGAGCAGCAGAGTTGGCAGCGCGCTGATGCGGTACCGCGCGACGGTGTTCCGGTTGGCATCGACGTCGACCTGGACGACTTTCACTGTGGAAGCAAACTCGGCGGCGACTGCTTCAAGCTCGGGTTTGAGCAGGCGACAGGGGTTACACCAGTCTGCGGCGAAATCGACGAGGACGGGCTGTTCGCTGTCGAGCACTTCGGCTGCAAAGGTCTCGTCGGTCACGACGGCGAGCTCGAGCCGCTCGACGGGCGGGGAGGGGAGGGCCGCGAGGCTCCACTCGCGGAATTCTGCGGGGCGGAAATCGCCGAGGTAGCGGTCGTGTTCCTCGCCATCGACCAGGGCGAGAACAACGGGAGTGGATTTCACATTGAAGCGGGCGGCGAGTTCCGGGTGCTGTCCGGCATCGAGTGTGAGTGTCGATGCGTCGCTGCCGAGAGGTCGCTGCAAGTCCTTGAGGGCGGTGCGTGCCGCCTGGGAGCGAGGGTCGTCGGAGGTGAAGAGCAGGAACACGACGCCGGATTCGGCATCGACCGTCTGTTCGGCTCTTTTTGTTGACGGGACCGGTTGCCCGGGGTCGGGACAACCCACCAGGAGTGCCGCGAGTACGGCGGCGCAGAATCCGTAATGCAGACGTGTCACGGGGTGACTCCCTTCCGATCGGTCAATCCGTCAGTGTATCTCGCGATGGCCGGGGTGACGAGCAGTGGCGATGCGGCATCAGGTCAGCGGGTTTCTGACGCGATGGGTGCCTGAGAAGGGGAAAGCAGCGCAGGGAGGAGGAGTGTGAGTGCTGGTCTGTGGGGCGTCTCGACTCGACACTTGAGCTTCGACATTCGAAACTCCTGCGTGATGGCCATGTACTTTCGTAAACGCAGTACGATCGGGCTGCCGATCACGATCAGTGTCAGCATTATGGTGCTGAACATCGTGCTGATGGTGTGCTGGATTGTTCTGTTGGCCGAGCGTTCGGGGTGGACCGCGCTGACTGTCGGCGTGGTGGCGTTCACGCTGATTCTGATTGGCGCGTCGTTGTGGCTGGTGCTGACGATCAAGGAGATCCGGCTGAATCACCGCCAGGCGAATTTTGTGGACAGTGTGACGCACGAACTGAAGTCGCCGATTGCTGCGATGCAGCTGGCGTTGGAAACGCTGCGGATGCGGGCGCTCAACGAGAGCCAGCGGGAAGAGTTTCATGAGGTGCTTTCGCAGGAACTGCATCGGCTGGACGATCTGATCAGCCAGTTGCTGAAGGTCGGTCGACTGGATGCGATCGGCGACCAGGATGAACCGGAACCGATTCGTGTGGACCAGATGCTGCGGCGGTGCGCCGAGACGGTGTGTCTGCATCATCATCATGACTGTGATGACGTGTTCACGTTTGATGTGCCTCCGCTGACGCTGATTGCGCGGGGCATTGTCTGTGACATGATCTTTTCGAATCTGCTCGACAATGCCGTGAAGTACGGGGCGGACGAGCCACGGGTGGTGATTCGGGCTGCGGGATACGGCGACCGGCTGCGGGTGTCGGTTCAGAACAATGGGCCGGGGATTCCGTACGAAGACCGAAAGAAGGTGTTCCGGATCTTTTATCGTGGCGGGAGCGAACTGCAGCGGCGGCGGAAGGGGACCGGGCTGGGCCTGTACATCGTGCATACGCTGGTGCGGCGAATGAAGGGGCGGATCAGCATTCGCGATCGTGATGACGGAAAGCCCGGATGTGTGTTCGACATTGAACTGCCCGGACGCGTGATGGACACGACGCTCGCCGGTGACGGGTCCAGCCGACCGGTCGATGATCCTGCGATTGCCGGATGATGCGAGGGTGTCGCCCGGCTGGGGGGGCGGATGACCGTGATGCCGGGGTTGCGATTGGCACATGATCGGGGCTGTGCTGCCGTGTCGCGGTGATGGTTCCTCCGCGTGAGCGATGTGGATTGTGCGGGGAACGCTCTGTCTCTCCAGAGAGGGCCGGGAGATTGCGGAGGCCGGTGCTGTGCTGGTCTGCTTCCCGCCGGGCCCGGGTGGGGTGACGCTGTCGGTGGCCGAGCTCGCTGCGAGGGGAGTTGGTCGGGGAAGCGCGGGTGGCCTTCTGAAAAGCAGGATTTCATCGGAATTCTGTGACACACGGCGGCATCGAAGCGTCAATACGGGGGTGAAGCGACTTCACACGACGTGAGAGGACGCGCTTGAACCGGAAACGAGGTGAATCGTCCGAGGACCCTGATGCCGCTGTGGCGGAGGGATTGCACAGCGGTGACCGTCGCGCGTGGGAGTTGCTGTACGAGACCTACAGTCATCACGTATGGCGGTACGTTGCGCGGCTGATCGGGCCTCAGACCGACGACGTGTCGGACGTTGTCCAGGAGATCTTTCTGGCGGCGGCGGGCAGTGCCCGGGGGTTCGATCCGTCGAAGGGGACCCTCTGGAGCTGGCTCACCGGGATTGCGCATCACCAGTGTGCGCGTCGCTGGCGGACGATGTCACGTGATCGATGCAGTGCGATGTCGATGTCATCGATCCCAGTTGTGTCGGGGAGTGATCCAATGGTTCTGCTTCAGCGATCAGAGCTCGCCGGCACTGTGCGGCAGGCCCTCGCTCAACTGACAGCCGAGCACGCGGCCCTGTTGATTGGTCGCCATCTGGACGAACTGTCGGTCGAGGATCTGCGGCGACGGCATGGCGGGACGTCTGATTCGATCCGTTCGCGGTTGAAGCGGGCCCGCATCGAGTTTCGCGAGGTGTTTCTGAGACTGTCTCCGACATCAACAGCCAGGTGTCCTACTGAACCGGGAACCTGATTCGACTGCCCTGGGGTGTGAACTGTCAGTGCCCATGACCCGCGAGCCTGAGTCCATCGACGACGATCCCGAGCTGACGGCCCTGTTACGGCTGGCGGATGCCGAGGCCGCTCCGGTTGCTGAAGAGCGGCTGGGGGAGATTGGTCGCCGTGCGCTGGAACGGTTCAGCGAAGGGGCTGCCGACGAGGCCGACAGGAAGCGGCCGCGGGTGCGTTTTCTTCCGAAGTCTTCCGACGGGCGAGATGCCATGAAACTGCTGACAGGTT
>CAZUXX010000448.1:0-3854 GCA_964624215.1 uncultured Planctomycetaceae bacterium | reverse complement strand
TTCCACGAGTGTTGGCAGGGCAAACGGGAACGCCACGACCGTCCCGGCCGCCGCGGGAGACGGCAGCCCGCTGAACTCGGCATGAGAGTCTTCTTCGTCGGTTTCGACATTGAAGCGTGCCAAACGCAGTACGGCGCAGAGCATGAAGAGGACGGCGATCGTCCACAGCATGCGGTCGGGAAAAACCGTCGGGCCATAAGCGGCAAGTGGTTCCGAATTGACGAACCGGAGCATCAGAAATGCCGGGGCGACGCCAAAGCTGATGGCATCACACAGGCTGTCGAGCTGCGCCCCGAGTTCGCTGGTTTGCCGCGTCCACCTGGCGGCGCTCCCGTCGAGCATGTCGAACAGCATTGCCAGATACACCAGCAGTGCCGCAACCAGCGACGGGTTGGACGCGAACAGGCTATCGGCCGACTCGACAGACAGGTTTACCGGACCGAGCTTCGCGGCAAAGGTAATGGCACCGAAACCGCAGGCCGCATTGCCCAGCGTCAGCAGGGTCGGCAGCACGGAGATCATTCGCGGTTTCATCGATTTGGTCCGGGCGATCGGCAGATTCCAGAAGCTCCCAACGTAGCTGGAGACTCACGAAAAGGCCACGCGGGAGAACTCGAATTCGCGACCGGGGCCGATCAGGGTTGAATGATTGTGGGCTCGTCGAGCCTGGGACCGACTGGCATCTCGTCGGAGTAGACCTGGGCTGCGACTGTCGCTGTTCCGGCCGAAAGAGCGGTCGCGTTGACTGTCAGTTCGAGCCGGTCGCCCGCCGTCATCGACGGCAGCTCGACCCGCACCCCGCTCCGATCCGGTCGAGCAACCACTGTGGTGGCAACTTTGTTCAGGATGGCATTCAGCTCCCCGTATCTCAGTTGCGGTGGTATCGACAGTCGCAGTTCCCGCCGACCGCTGGTCGGTTCGCCATCAGGGATTTCCATCGTCAGCCGATAGGTGACCTGATCCCCGACAGCGACGGGATCGGTTTTGTCCGAGAGTGACAGCTGCACACCGGCCGGCTCAACGATTGCGAGGCACGCATCGGCGATGTCGTCCTGATGTCCTTCGCTTTCAAGAATGACATTCAGACAGGCCATTCCGGACGGAGGACCGCATTCAAACTCCACCTGGATATGAATCCGCTCGTCTTTGAGAATCGTGCCCAGCCGCCACGAGAGTTCCCGTGAATCGCGGCGGACTCCGGCCGATGCTTCCCGGGCGACGAGGGAGGGATCGAAACGGGCCCGGACAAGAGCTCCGGTAATGTCCTTTCCCGAGCGGTTGCGGATGGCAATCAGGTACTCGGCACGGTCCCCGAGTTGCCGGCGCGAGGGACCATGCAGAACGACGTCCAGCGGCGCAGGTTTCACTTCCAGACACCGTCGCTCAGTGGACAGGAGGTCACCCTCTGATTGCACGGTGAATGTCACACAGTGCGTCCCCGGTGCGGCTGCCTGCAACGCCAGCGACAGGCGCCGTGTTGTTCCTCCGTCCACATCTCCCAAAGGCTGACGGATGCGAAGTTCGCGACTGCCGGGGAAGCGCATCCCTGAGGGGAGCTCGGATTCGATCACCACATCGCGCAGCGGTCTCCCTTCCGGGAACGCAATGCTGATCTGGAACGGGACCGTTTCACCGACGACAGCCGTGTCGGAAGAGTCGACCCGCATCACCGGTCTGGCAGGCGGGGATGGTGTTGCAGTCGACGGTGTCGATTGCGGCGGAAGCTCGGGACTGAGGGGAGGGGCATCGAGCCGCTGGCGGATTGTGATCGATGGTCCGTCCTCATCGGGAGGGACCACGTCGGGAAGCGCCGTGGCAGGTGGACTCTCCGAATGGAGTGGTTGGGCATCGGGCGACAGCGAGGGGGGATCGGTCACCTTCCAGGCGCTCCAGCGACGACTGGTCCAGGTGCACCCGGTACTGCCCACGATGCCGATCAACAGCAGGCAGTGGATCACGCAGGACAGATTTCGGCGCAGCGACTTGGACATGGCCTGGCCCCCGGCTCAGGGGAGGATTCGGGATCGTGCTGTTGCTTGTTCAGAAAAGGGGAATGCGAGCAGACAAGCCTACCACCCTGCAGCGGGCGAAAACCTCTCGGGATCCCGGGTTTCAAAACGGGATGGTCAGGTCATGCCTGCGGATTGCACGGGCGCTCCGGTTCCGGACGCTCCGGCTGGGGCGACCGGGCAAGCCCATTGGGCGAATTCCGGGTCCGGTTGCAGCAGCCGCGGCCTCCGGGCAAGCTGAGTGATGTCTGTCGAATCTGCCCGTGCTTCTGCCCCCTGACTGTGAACTCGACATGCCGCTCCCGGATGAGTTGAATTTTGCGACTCTGACTGAGCTTGGAGCGCGGCTTCGCGACGGGCAGGTGACGTCACTCCAGTTGACCCGTCAGGCCCTCTCACGATGCGAGTCGATCGGTCGGCAACTGAACGCGGTCGTCACGGTCTTGACCGATCGAGCATTGCAGGAGGCTGAAGTCGCGGACCGGGAACTGGCGGCCGGCCGGATCCGCAGCCCGTTGCACGGGATTCCCTATGGCGTGAAGGATCTGCTGGCGGCTCGCGGTTCCCCGACGACTTGGGGTGCTGCGCCACTTCGTGAACAGGAATTCGAAACCGATGCAACGGTCGTCGACCGGCTGCACAACGGCGGAGCCGTGCTGGTCGCGAAGCTGGCGATGGTCGAACTGGCAGGGGGGCTGGGTTACCGGCAAGCCGACGCGAGTTTCACCGGGCCGGGCCGCAACCCGTGGAACCGTGAGCGGTGGGCTGGCGGTTCTTCCAGCGGGTCGGCAGCAGCGATTGCCGCGGGACTGGTGCCGTTCTCGATCGGGTCGGAAACGTGGGGATCCATCCTCACTCCCGCCGCATTGTGTGGAGTCACGGGACTTCGCCCCACGTACGGCCGGGTCAGCCGGCACGGTGCCATGGCCCTGTCGTGGACGATGGACAAGGTCGGTCCTCTCGCCCGCACCGCAGCCGATTGCCGGGTCCTCTTCGACGTGATTGCCGGCGTTGATCCGCTCGACGATTCGACGGTCGCACCTGTCAACACGCCCGTTACGCGAAAGCAGCCGTACACGCTGGTGACGCTGACAGGGGCACTCGATCGGGCGCAACCGGAGGTGCGTCGATGCTTCGAGGACGCTCTGGAGGTGTTGGCGAGGTTCTGCGAGATCAGCGAGAGTCGTCTTCCCGGTGAGGCGCCATGCAATGTCGCGGCGGATCTCATCATCTCGGCGGAGGCGGCGGCCGCTTTTGAGCCACTGGTCATCGATGGCCGCATCGAACAACTCACGGCTCCCGAAGATCGGTGGCAGCTTGTTCCCGATCTGATGATCCCTGCCAAGGATTACATCAATGCATTACGGTTGCGTCGGCGTGTGCAGCTGGAACTGCAGGAGTGGATGGCCGGATTCGATGCGGTCGTCAGCCCGACACTCAACACGATCACGGGACCGGTCGATCAGCCGTTCTCTGATTGGGCGCGCGGGTTCTCATCGACGCCGCTCTCGGCAGCGGCAAACCTGGCAGGCTTGCCGGGGGTGAACCTGCCATGCGGGTTTGACGATCAGGGACTTCCGGTCGGCTTGAGTCTCACGGGGGCTCCGTTTGGCGACGAGACGCTGCTGGCGATTGGGGAGGAGTATCAGCGACGGACGGACTGGCACACCCGGCACCCGGAGGCGTGACGTTCGGCTGTCAGCGAGCTTCACGGTGTATCGCCGGCTGCGACGGGCAGGATCATCGGCGCCGGAGCGGGTCATCGGCCACGACCGTGCAGTGACTCGTCGGTTCGATCTGTCGCGGGAGTCAGGGAATTGTCGGTTCGCGCGACAAAGCCACCTC
>CAZUXX010000447.1:1272-3865 GCA_964624215.1 uncultured Planctomycetaceae bacterium | reverse complement strand
GGCTGGTGTAACGGGTGTGCCAGAAGTATCCGGAGAATCGGGGATAGAAGAGGACGAACGGCCCCTTGCCAAGACCGATTCCCGGAGCAGTTGCCGACTGGACTCCCAGGAGCCAGACGAGACCGATCAGGACAAGCCCTCCCAGCCACAGTGCTGTTTCAATACGGGAGGCAACGGGCAGCCGCCGGTCGGCCAGCCACGCAAAGACGACGACCCCGAGGCCACACACAACAGTGAGAGTGACGGCAAGCGCCAGACTGTCGGCGTCGTAGTTCAGACGGCCCCATGTCCATTCACCGGGGACGCCCAGAGGGACGGCGTCTGTCCACAGGACGAGCAGAGTTGCGAGTGTCGTGAGTGCGACGATCGCCAGTCCGGTGCGCTTCATGCCGCCGGCTCGCCGACTACGACCCGGACCTCATCACCAATGCGGATGATTCCGTCGCGGAGGACGGCAGCGGTGAGTCCACCGTGGCCGCGCATGGCCTGGAAGCCGCCGCGGCCAAGATTCTCTTCCATTCGGGAGCACGGGTCGCAGGGACCGGTCCCTTCGAGGAGGGCCTCGCCAATCGCGAACTGCTGGCCTTTGAGGCTGGTGAGATTGATACCCGACACGACGATGTTGCGTCGCAGCAACTCGGGAGGGGCCTGCGAGATCCCGGCGAGAGAGGCAATGACGGCCAGGTGTTCGTGCTGAATAAGGGTGACCTGCCGCTTCCCCCCGGGGTGCTTTTCGGAGTGGTAGTCTCCGTCAAGACCGTGACCGACGCGTGCCCGCACCTGCTCAACCGTCCGGATCTCTGCCCGCGGCTCGGGCGAGAGGCCGAGCCATTCGACGCGTCCGACCTGCGGGACATCGGCCAGTCGTTCCCTGATCGACTGCATCTGCAACACCGGACAAAACGAGGAACACCAGCGGCAGTTTACCAGTCACGGCGGATGCAGGGAAATCGGAGGACGTGGCAATCAGACCGACGGGACAGATCCGGAATTCCCAGCATCGGAAAAACCGGGGTCGAAGGTGGTCCGAGCGGTTGGGGCTGCTGGAAATCAGTTTTGGCGCGGCTTATTCTGGTCACCGCCCGTCTGACGCGTTTCGCTGGATGGCCCTTTGGGGGAGTCGTCCGCCGTGCGAGCCGTCCCAGATGTTCTCCTGGTGACCTTGTGTCACTCACCCCGTTTCGACTTCATCATGCCGACGGTTACCTTCGTCAACGACAAGCGGTCAATCGACGTGCCTCAAGGCGCGAATCTCCGTAAGGAGGCCTTGAAGCAGGGGATCGAGCTGTACTCGGGTCCCTACCGCTATGCCAACTGCCGCGGGCTCGGGATGTGCTGCAGTTGCCGCGTCGAGGTCGAGGAGGGCGAAGAGAACCTGAGCAAGCCGGGGTTCTGGGAGCGGCTGCACATGATGCTCAACCCCTTCGGTTTTTTCGCCCGGCTGGGAGCAAAGCGTCCGGTGCGGCTGGCGTGCCAGACCCGCGTGAACGGTGACTGCAAGCTGCAGGCACGTCCACCGCTGAACTGGCACGGCGAAGAAAAGTTCTGGGAGTGAGGGACGTGCCAGGCGATCTGCCCATCGCCGCTGTGCAGTTCGAGCATCGCGACGGAGATCGCGAGTATAATCTGGGACGTATCCGTGAGTTGTCCCGGGAGGCTGCGCTGGCCGGGGCACGGGTCGTCGCGTTCCATGAATGTTCCATCCCTGCGTACTCGTTCGCGCAGACGCTGTCGCGGCCCGAGCTTTTCGATCTCGCTGAACCGGTGCCCGACGGACCGAGCGTGCAGGAGCTTGTCCGCATTGCCGCCGATCTGGGGATTGCGCTGGTTGCCGGGCTGTTTGAGCGGGACAGCCAGGAGATCTTCAACACCGCGGTCTGTGTGACCGGGGACGGCCTGATCGGTCGGCACCGCAAACTGCATGCGTTTATCAACCCGCACGTTTCCTCAGGGAACGAGGTCACGACCTTCGATCTGTTCGGCTGGCGGGCGTCAATTCTGATCTGCTACGACAATAACCTCCCCGAGAACCCGCGGCTGGCGGCGCTGCAGGGGGCACAGATTCTGTTGATGCCGCACGTGACCGGGTGTCTCCCCTCGACAATGCCGGGGCGGGGACTGGTCGACCCCGTACTGTGGAAGAACCGTCAACGCGATCCGGTCCCGCTGCGGCAGGAGCTGAATGGCCCCAAGGGGCGGGGCTGGCTGATGCGGTGGCTTCCTGCACGGGCTTGGGAAAACGGCGTATATGTGGTGTTCACCAACCCGATCGGGATGGATGCCGGGCAGGTGCGTAACGGGAACTCGATGGTTCTCGACCCGTTTGGTGAAGTGATTGCCGAGTGCACGCAGCTGGGAGACGATCTGTGCATCGGTGTGTGTACACCGGAGAAATTGCAGCGGGCGTCGGGGCAGCGGTACCTCCGCGCACGGCGGCCGGAGTTGTATGAGTTGTTCGTGCGTCCCGGAGAACAGCCTTCGCGGACGGAGCCGGGCTGGGCACTGGCGTCCCCGGCCGATGCAGACCGCGAGCCGCCTGCCTCCCCGGACCCGTCCTGTTGAGGCAGCGGTGATTCTGCTGATCGATAACTAC
>CAZUXX010000447.1:0-1262 GCA_964624215.1 uncultured Planctomycetaceae bacterium | reverse complement strand
CGACAGCTTCGTCTACAACCTGAGCCGGTATTTCGCGGAGCTGGGCTGTACGACGCGAGTTGTCCGCAATGATGCGGTGTCGGTCGCTGAGATTGCTGCGCTCGCACCGCAGGCGATTGTGCTCTCGCCAGGCCCGTGCGCTCCGGAGTCGGCCGGGATCAGCCTGGAGGTCGTCCGGCAGTTCGGACCGTGCCTGCCGATTCTGGGGGTGTGTCTGGGGCATCAGGCGATTGCGCAGGCTCTGGGGGGCCGCGTGGTCCGGGCACCGCAGCCGGTGCATGGCCAGGCATCCACGCTGACTCATGACGGAACCGATCTGTTTCAAGGTCTGTCGAACCCGCTGAGGGCCGGACGATATCACTCGCTGATCGTCGAGGAATCGTCGCTTCCCGAGGAACTGGAGGTGACGTGCCGGACCAGTGACGGGCTGGTGATGGCCCTGCAGCATCGAAAGTGGCCGACGTTCGGGGTGCAGTTTCATCCCGAGTCGATCCTCACCGACGGCGGACATCGGCTGCTCGCCAATTTCCTGCGTCTGGCGGGGCTTCCGAGTCCGGAGATCCCGCCCGGAGAGCGGCCTGCGAGAGATCCCGCTGACGACTTCTACCGGCGGGAGATCGAGCACACGGTCCCGCCGCTGTCAAAGTAGGCACCGCCGCCCGCAGATCGGCTTCAGATCAAGGAATGTTGATTCGTCGATTGGGGCGGCGTGGGGGCCGTTTGTCGTTGCATTCCTCTGGACGGTTTAGAGAATCTGCATCAACGTATCGGGCACGGAACGTCTGGGAGACGAACCGGGTGCCCTGCCGAGTTACTGTCCGTTCAGGAGGATGTCGTTAATGAAGTCACTTGTGTCGACTGCAGTTGTCGCGATCGTGGCGAGTACGCTGTCAGCGGCGGAGCCGCTCTACGTGCCGGCGGCACAGGGCGACTTGCCGGCCGCGACGCAGCCTGAAGTTCTGGTGATCCCCGCTCCGGAACCGGAACCCAGCCGGGTAGCCCCCGCTGCCGGTGTGCGTCCCGATGACGAAGGGCAGACGATCCGGCAGGCGGTTCCACAACCGCAGTCGGCCCGTCCGGAGGCCCCGCGGGCACCGCAGCGAATCCAGACATTCAAGCCGTCCGTGGATGGCCTGCAGCCAATCCCCGATTCCGTTCCCCAGCGCCTTCTTGCGACGTCAGTCCCGGTCCCGGTCGTGCAGCCGGTCAAGCTGTACCCGCGCGTGAAGGTGCGTGGTCCGGAGAAGGTGCATCCTCTGGCC
>CAZUXX010000446.1:0-3874 GCA_964624215.1 uncultured Planctomycetaceae bacterium | reverse complement strand
TGACGGGAGCGCGTGGAGTTCCGTGGCGTGCCGGGTTTGCAGGTGTGCCGTTTCTCTTTGCGGATTGTTGTTCCCGTGTGGGAGGGTGCCTTCGCGACGCTCTGCCCGCTGCGGGTGAGGTGATCTGACTTTCGTTCGAATTCCCTGGCGCTGCTGGAAATGCGACTTCGCCACGAGATCGTCGACTTGGTCAACCGTGTCCGGCTGCGGTCTGGAGCTCGCTCGCCGCTGCTGCTGGTTGCCGGAGGTGTGTGCCTGGTGCTGGCGGTGGTTGCCGCTCGTCCGGTCACGACACCGCGGGTCGCCGTGCGTGTTCCGATGGGAGTGGGCCGGAGCGAGTTGTCGAGTCTGCAAGACGATTTTCGCCGGGCGGGTCTGCCGGAGGCGTCGTTCGAGAAGGGTCAACTGATGGTGCCCGCTGATCGAGCGGGCGAGTACCAGCAGCTCATCGCCCGGAAGTCGGTGACTGAGGGCCGCGATGACAACTGGGCGGGGACCTGGCAGTCGGCCGTGGATCGCCTGGGACATTTTTCGGGGTCGCGGGACCGCGAGGCTGCACGGGAAATGGCGCGAGCGACGGCGGTGAGCCGCCTGATTTCGGCGCTGCCGGATGTGGCCCATGCCGACGTGGTGTGGGACGAGACGCCTGCCCGCGGGTGGCGGGATGCGGCGAAAGCACGAGCGACCGTATATCTGCAATCGCATCCCGGCCGGTCACTGTCTCCGGAGGTGATCGATTCGATCCGCCGGGCGGTGGCGGGGAGCAAGGCGAATCTGAAAGCGGAGGATGTCACGGTTTTCGACCAGACGCGGATGATTGCGTATGACGGCCAGCCGCTTTCAGAGAGCGATGCCCGTGTGGTGCGAAGCATGATCTGGCAGAAGTCGCGGATCGAAGCTGCTCTTGATTACCTCGAGGGTGTGCGGGTGGATGTACAGATGCCGGAGAGCACCGCGGAGCTGACAGACCGGCCGTCCTCGGTGGTGGTGTCGATTCCGGAACAGACGGTGCGTGCCCTGGCGGGTCTGCAGCGAGACGCCGGTTCGAGTCGGGATCCGGAAGAACGCCGGCGCCTGTTTCGTGCGGTTGAACGTCATCTGCACGCAACCGTGCGGGAGAAGGTGCGGCATCTGTATGCGACAGACGAGCCAGCGGAGGGAGGTCTGCGGGTTTCCGTTGACACGATTCCGGCGCCTGTTCCGGCGGCGTTGCCCGAGCGTGAGGAGTCACCGCAACTGAGCTCGCTGGTGACGAATGATCATCTGATGTGGGTGGCGGTGGCGACCGGAGTGGGGGCCTTGTGGATGCTGACGTCGGGTCTGGGTCGTGCGCGGCCGACGCGAGAGGCGGTCGCGACGATTCCGGCTGCGATGCCGAGTCCAACGGTTACTGCCTCGGCGGACGCTGTTGCCGAGCCCGTGCCCGAGGGCGTGTGTGAGACACCGGAGACGATGCCGCAACTGGCGGATCCCCGCGGGGATGCGGGACGTGCTGCGACGCCGGCGATGCTGGTTGGTGAACGTCACACGGGTCCGTCGCGGGAAGTGCTGCAGGATGTGCTGCAGCGGTTGAAGGAACGTCAGGCCGGGCGTGCGCTGGCGGCCGAGACCTCTCGGAGAGGTGACTCCACAGAGAAGACGGGTGCGGGGAGCGATTCCGAAGCGCCGCGTCCTGGCGGAGTCAACCGGCTCAGCGAGGTGAGTGCGGCCGATCAAGCCGATTCCGTGGATATCGAACAACTGGCCGGGGCGCGCGGTGCCGTGCTGCGTCGACTGGCCACCGAGATTGACAGAGAGACCTGGTCGAAGGCGCTGTACGGGACATCGACGGCGCTGCAGGCGCAGATCCTTCCGTATCTGGAAGAGCGGGATGCTGCGTTGATCGGCGATGAACTGCGTTCGGGGCGTCCGCTGCGCTTGCGGGAGATCGACTCGGCGCAGCGAGAGGTGCTGTCTCGCTGGCGTGTTCTTGAGGAAGAGTGTGGAGCGGCGTCTGCTGCAGCCTGAGAGTCTGGTTGACTGTTGATTTGTATCGCGTGTGTATCCCTGATCGTCACATGTCACGTTCGAAGTCAGAAGAACGTTTTGTGCCGGCTTCCTTTGGAGTCCTGGTGATGAACTCGCTGACAGCCCGTATTGGGGTCATCGGACTACTCGGCGTGGCGATGCTGGTCGGGTGCTCGAAGGTTGCGAGCGTGACGGCGCTGAAGAACCCCTTCAAGTCCGAGGAGGACAAGGTCGTCGAGAATGTAAAGGCGGCGCTGCGGGGTGAAGAGGGACATTCGAAGCTGGTAGGAGATTACATTTCGGTCCGGAACGGACTGCAGATGTTTGCGATCGAGGGAGTGGGTCTTGTTGTGGGTCTGGACGGCACGGGAGGGGACCCTGGTCCTCCGTACCGCGAGGCGCTTCTGGAGGATATGCGGAAGCGGCGGTTCCCTCGTCCGGAAGAGTTTCTGCGAAGCCCGGACACGGCGCTGGTGCTGGTCCGGGCTTACGTGCCGCCTCTGGTCCGTCCGCAGGATCCCCTGGATATCGAGATCCGGGTACCTGAGGGGAGTTCGACGACGAGTCTGCGAGGCGGACGCCTGCTGGAGTGCAACCTGACGGAACTGGCGTTTGCGCCAGGCCGCGGGATGCTTGAAGGTCGCAAGCTGGCGGTTGCCCAGGGAGCGGTCCTTCCTGCGAACCTGGGGGATGAGGACAACGGGGGTGCGTTTTTGCGGGGGCACATCCCCGGCGGAGCGCGGTACGTGGGGAAGGGTCGGGATCTGAGTGTTCAGCTTCGTCCGGACTATGCGTATCACCGGATGGCGATCCGGATCGCGGACAGGATCGGTGCGCGGTTCCATGACTATGACCCGTCGGGGATTCAGCAGCCTCTGGCCGAGGCGAAGTCGAATTCGCGAATTGAACTGAAGGTGCATTCGCGGTATCGGGACAACTATCCGCGGTATCTGCAGTGCATTCGTCATATTCATCTGAAGGAATCGACGGTTCAGCGGAACGTGCGGATGCAGCGGCTGGCTCAGGAGCTGGTCGTGCCGGAGACATCGATGCGTGCCAGTCTGGAGCTGGAGGCGATCGGTCGGGAGGCGTTGCCGTTTCTGAAGTCTGGTCTGGAGGCTGCGACGCTGGAGTGCCGGTTCCATGCGGCGCAGGCTCTGTGTTACCTGGGAGACACTTCGGGGATTCCGGCACTGGTCGAGGCGACGGACAAGGAGCCGGCGTTCCGGATTTATGCGTTGGCGGCGATTGCCGCGACGATGAACCCGGAGGGGATGATCCGGCTGCAGCCGCTTTTGTCTCACAAGAGTGTTGAGACCAAGTACGGTGCGTTCCGCGCGATGACAACGATTGCTCCGGACGATCCGCTGGTGGCCGGCGTGGATATGAAGGGTGGGTATCGCCTGCACCTGTTGCAGACGGATGGTGAGCCGGTGGTGCACATCACGCAGCGGAAGAAGCAGGAGGTGGTGCTGTTTGATTCACGGAAGCCACTGCGTGCGCCTCTGGTGCTGCGGGCCGGTTCGTCGATTCTGATCCGGTCGAATCCGACGGGTGACCGGTTGCTGATCAGCGTGCTGCGGAAGGATCGGGACCCGATCCGGGTGTCGTGTTCGACGATGCTGGCCGATCTGCTGAGCACCCTGGATGAGCTGGGAGCGAACTATCCGCAGGTGGTGCAGATGCTGGTGGAGGCGGATCGCCAGGGGAACCTGCCGGGTCCGTTGGGGATCGACACACTGCCTCAGCCGGGCCGGACGTACCGGAGGCCGAGTGCGGACGGTACGAGCGACGACGTTTCGGTGGGGACGATGGGAGAGGCTCCGCCGCTGTTTGACAACAGTGATCCGGCGTTGCGGGCCACGGA
>CAZUXX010000445.1:0-3887 GCA_964624215.1 uncultured Planctomycetaceae bacterium | reverse complement strand
CGAGCAAAACGGCAGCGTTGCTCTTGTCCAGGCGGTTGTATTTGAAGTTGGTGCCCATGTTGTTTTCCTTTCTCAAGTGTGAGTTGATTGAAGATGGACTATTGACTTTTATCGCCATTTAGCCAAATACTCAAGTATGGTCTTTTTTTTGGTTCATCGCGGAATCATGAGCGTGGGGTGGTCAAGAAGTGGAAATGCCGGTCTGATTTGGGGTTATCTTACGACCTCGAATCAGGAGTCTGGCATGTCCACCAGTGTATTGTATCGAGCTTTGGGAGTTCGCGGCTACGTCCATCAGTCGATTCGTCAGGAACAAGGAGGAGTCATCATTCGCATGCAGCATGACGACTCGGATCTGAATTGTCCGCTGTGCAAAGGGGCCAACATCATCCGACGAGGGACGGTTCCCCGGAGTTGGGCGGCGCCGCCCATCGGAGCGAAATCTGTCACGCTCTTCGCCGATGTGCCACGCGTTGAATGTCGGGACTGCCGCAAACAGCCGGTGCTGCCGGTCCCCTTCGCCGATTCCCGTCGGTCTTACACCCGCAGCTTTGAGAGATTGGTGCTGGACCTACGAAAGTCCATGACCATCCAGGACGTGGCCCGGCATCTGAACGTGTCCCACTGGCTGGTGCGGGACATCGAGAAACGCTGGCTGGGGAAGCACTTTTCCAAACCAAAGCTCAAGCATCTGCGGCACATCGCTATCGATGAGATCAGCACGAAGAAGGGGCATGTCTACCTGACGATCGTGCTTGATCTGGAAAGCGGTGCGGTGGTGTTCGTGGGGAAAGGCAAAGGGGCAGATGCGTTAAAAGCGTTCTGGAAACGGCTCAGATCCTCGGGGGCGAAGGTCCAGGCGGTGGCCATGGACATGTCGGCTGCGTACTTCCAGGCGGTCAGTGAGAACCTGCCGCAAGCAGCCATCGTGTTCGACTGGTTTCACATTGTGAAGCTGCTCAACGACAAGCTCTCACAACTGCGTCGGGAACTGCATCGTGAAGCGACCGACAAGCTGCACAAGCAGGTGCTCAAGGGGACTCGCTGGCTGCTGCTGAAGCGTCCGGAACATCTGGACGCAACCAGGCGTGAACAGCGGCGGTTGCAGGAAGCCTTGCAGCTCAACTCCTCTCTGGCCACGGCCTACTACTTGAAAGAAGACTTGCGGCAGTTGTGGGAGCAGCCGACGAAAGTGGCGGCTGGCCGATTCCTGGACAGCTGGCTCCGGGATGCGATGGACAGCGGGATCGGTGTTCTGCAGACGTTCGCGAAGACACTGGCAGGCTACCGGAGCGGTCTGTTGGCCTGGTACGACCATCCGATCTCAACTGGTCCTCTGGAAGGGACGAACAACAAGATCAAGACGATGAAGCGGCAAGCCTACGGCTATCGGGACCAGGAATACTTCGCCCTGAAGATCCTGGCCTTGCACCAATCCCATTGGAGGCTCGTCGGTTAAAGAAACAAACCACAGCGCTCATAAAACCACGATGAACCAGATTTTAGCCCGGATTATTCATCCGGCACGAACAAAAGGAGCCTCTGAGAGGTTGATAAGTGTGTTGACGACTCACTTTACAACTTCGCAGGAGGCTCATCATGAGTGTACAGGGTGCATGGTCGGAGCGGTTGGAGTTTCACCCCCAAAAATCGGTGGTTGTCGAAAATTCCGGGGGGCGACTGTCCAGCGATGCGGGGTTGCTGCTGGTGCGGGAGTTCGATGAGCGGCTGGGGCTCACCCGACAGTTTGCCGCTGCCCTTCACGACCGGCGGCGCGATCCCGAGCATTCGTTGTTGGCCATGGTCCGCCAGCGTGTCTACGGCATCATCGCCGGCTACGAAGACCAGAACGACCATGACACGCTTCGCTACGACCCGGTCTTTCAGCTCATCTGCGATCGGGTGCCTGACGATCACGCCCTGACCGCTTCGCAGCCCACGCTCTCGCGGTTCGAGAACGCGGTTGATATTCCGTCCCTGTTCCGGTTGCGAGAGTTGCTGGTCGATCAGTTTCTCGATTCTTTCGATGCGCCACCGGCCAGGCTGACGTTCGATCTGGACGGCTTCGATGACCCTGCTCATGGCCAGCAGCAACTGACGTTGTTCCATGGCTACTACAAGCAGAACCAGTATTTTCCGTTGATCATCACGAACGCCGAGACAGGGCTGGTCGTGTTCGTCTCACTGCGGCATGGCACGGCGCACGCCGCCCTGGGGGCCGATGAGGATCTGGAACTGGTCATCACGAAGATCCGTGAGCGCTGGCCGGACGTGGACCTCGAAGTCCGCGGCGACAGCGGGTTCGGCGTCCCGGCCATGTACGAGGTCTGCGAACGGCTGAACGTGTGGTACACCTTCGGCTTCAGCATGAATCCCCGTCTCCAACGGGCGAGCGAGGACCTGCTGAAACAGGCTGAAACTCAATACCAACAGACTCAGGAGAAACAGCGTCTGTGCACGGCGCTGACCTATCAGGCCGACGGCTGGAGCCGGGAGCGGGCCGTGGTCATCAAGGCCGAGTGCCACGCGGCGGGCACGAATCGACGAGCCGTCGTGACCAACCGGGCTGGCGCCTTGATCGTTCCGCAGGGGGTTTATGACGGGTACGTCCAGCGTGGCGAAAGTGAAAACCGCAACAAGGAGCTCAAGGTTGACTTGTGCGGCGAGCGTCTCAGCGATCACCGGTTCATGGCGAATCTGTTCCGGCTGCTGATGCATGCCGCAGCGCTGAATCTGATCATCCACATGCGCCGCATCCTTCCGGAGGCTGCCCCCGAAGAACGCCGCAGTGCTCCGCTGCCGGATGCCCAGCGTCCCGGTCGAGCCACGGGTGCCGAACTCCGCCGGGCGCAGCCAGCGACGTGGCGTCTGCGGGTGGTCAAAGTGGCCGCGGAGATCACGGTGAGTTGCCGCCGGGTGCTGGTCCGCCTGAGTTCCTCCTGGCCGAGTCTTCCGACGTGGCGTGTGGTGCTGCAGACCGTGAGAAGGTGTTGACGGTCAGTCTCCGTCGTTGCAGCCAGCACCCGTCCGCCGCTTCTATCCACCCTGGGGAGGGGGCCGGTCTGCGCCGCCCCCGGCCCAACGCCGATCCCAGTCACACCCGAGAACACTCCGCCAACACCATGAATAATCCGGGCTAGGCTTTGTTTTGAAACGGTCTAAATCAGTTTTGCGATGTAATAGCGGATGCAGGCAACATGAATCATTCCCAGGAAATTCACCGCTGTCTTTTCAAAGCGGCTGAAGACCCGGCGCGATTCTTTCAGCCAGCCAATCAGACGCTCCACCACATTCCGGCCACGATAAGTCTCCCGGTCGAAGTCCGCATGATCCTGCTCAGAAATCGTTTTGCCAATCTCGGGGATCACTGGCTGAACTTCTTCCGATTGCAACTGGCTCATGATCTTCAACGAATAATACGCCTTGTCACCCGCCAGGGCCGCGGGCTGAACCAGATGCTCCAGGCACTCATCGCTCACCGCCGTGCTGTTCCACAACTCCTCAAACAACTGCGTCTCATGGGTTTGGCCGGGACTGAGTTCGAAATTCAACGGCGCCCCTTCGCCGTCGCAGATGACGTGGATTTTCGTGGAAAAACCCCCGCGGGAGCGGCCGAGGGCGTGGTCGGCCGGTTCTTCCGGATCCCCTTTTTTCCGCCCCCACCGGCACAGCGATGGGCGCGGACGATGCTGCCGTCGATCGACCACTGGCTGTGGTCAAAGCGATCCTCAGCACTGAAACATTCTTTCAACCTCTGCAGCACGCGCTGGAGCGTGCCATCGGAAGTCCAACGGTTAAAGTGGGCATACACGGTCTCCCAGGGCCCGAGTTCTTCCGGCAGATCGCGCCAGGGTGCACCGGTTCGGGCGATCCAGAATATCCCGTCC
>CAZUXX010000444.1:0-3907 GCA_964624215.1 uncultured Planctomycetaceae bacterium | reverse complement strand
TTTCGACATTAACCGCTGCGTGTCGGCGGCGGCCGCATCGACTGTCCCCGGTCGACTCGCTCGGTCGACAGAACCACTTCACGATTGCGACACCGATGACGTTACACGTACGTCCCCGGCGGTCTAGACTGGAAGCACCGCGGAGTCCTACGGAGAAGGAAACGGCATGGGCGCTAGGAGACTTGGTACGTTCGCGCTGGCATTCAGTTTGATCGCCGGAAGCGTCGTCGACTCAGCCGGCTGGCAGGCCATTGTTCCGCAACCGGCCGAGCCGCAACTGGCCGATGCACAACTGCCGACCTCCGACCGTGCCCGCGAAGCCCTCGACGAAGTCAGGAACTGGGTTCGCCTGCAGGACTGGGATCGCGCCATCGAGCGACTGCAACAGCTGGTCGAACTGCAGGATGACTCCTTCCTCCCGGCCGAAAAGCCGCTCAGTCTCAAGCAGATCGCGTCCGCCGAACTGTCCGCACTTCCCCGCGCCGGACGCGAACGTTACGACCGCATGTATGAGCCGCAGGCGGCGCGGCTGCTCGAACAGGCACAATCGGAAGGGGCGACCGCTCCACTCGCCGAAGCCTCCCGGAGATTCTTCCAGACCCCCTCTGGACTCACCGCGACCTTCCAGCTCGCACGCCTCCACTTCGATAACGGCGCCGCCGCATCTGCCGCACTGCTCTTCGACCGTCTGGCCGAGGATCCTGTCGCATCTGATCGCTTCGGACCGGGTCTCCTGTTGCGATTGGCGCTCGCCTGGGCCCACGGTGGCGACACCGACCGCGCGGCCGAACGCATGGCCACACTCCTCTCGCTAACGGACGGCCCCCTCCAGCTCGACGGACACACGGTCGAACTCCCCGCAACTCAGGCCGAAGTGCCGGCGTGGCTGGAGCGTCAGATCAGCTCCGGCTCGTCTCAATCCCCAATGACCAGCCCCCGCGTTTCTGCCTGGCGGGGGACCGGCAGCCGCAATCCCCGATACGGGTTTGCATCGCCGATTCCCCGAATCGCCTGGAGCGAACCGGTGATCGATACCTTCGACACGTTCTATCCGGAACGGGCCGGCCAGATGCAGGAAACTCTCGACGCACTGCAGCGCGATCTGCGTGCCACTGCCAAAGATGACAGGCCTCTTCTCCCGGCTGCGTCACCGCTGGTGTGGGACGGGCGAGTCGTCTTCAATGGACCCGACAAGGCCCGGTGCGTCTTCCCCGACGACAAGGACCTGCACTGGATTGCTGCCGCCTCCGACCTGACCTATGACGATCTCGTCGACCGCAGTTGGGAGCGGCTCGAACCGTTCCACCGCCTGTTTCTCGGCCAACGCGCGTTTCGCGACCTCACTGCCGCATCGCTCAGCACCGACGGAGAGCTCGTCTACACCGTGGGGAGCGGAGGGATGTTTGGGGCAGTAACTCCCTACATGCCCGGACGGGCAGGCACGCGACAGTCGATCGACTCCTTCGACTTCAGCCGCATGCATGCCTATCGGTTGCGGGGAGGTCTGCTGCAGTGGTCCATCGGAGGGGAGCGCGTCGATCTCGACGATCCTCTCTCCGGGTTATTTTTCCTGGGCCCGCCTCTTCCCGTACAGGGCAAGCTCTTTTGCCTGGTGGATGACCGCGGACAAACCCGCCTGCTGGTGTTGCGGAACCGCCCGGGACAAACTCCCGAAGTCGTCTGGAGCCAGCCGCTGTACAACGAATCCCAGTTCCCGCAGCCGGTCGAGGCGCGGGAGATTCATCACATGTCGGGCATCGCCCCGGCATCCGAGGGAACCATTCTCCTGTGCCCGACAGGCTTGGGAGCCATTGTGGCCGTCGACATCGAGCTGCAGCGGCTGCTCTGGGTAACGCGATACGCTCCTCCAGACACAATTCGTCACGAACCTCTCGCCCGTCGACCGGCCCGACTCCTTGCCATGCAACAGCAGGGGGACGCACTCGACCGGCTTCTCGACCAGCCCCGCTGGCACGACGCCGTCCCGCTGATCAGTGACGGATTCGCCGTCGTCCCCGCCACCGACACGCAGACACTCGTTTGCCTGAGGCTCGCCGATGGGCAGGTCGTCTGGGAGCAGCCTCGGGGCCAGAGACTGTTTCTCGCCGGAGCATCACAGGGCCGATTGATCATTGTCGGCCAGTCCGAGGTGGAATGTCTCAATCTCGCGGACGGGGCTCCCGCATGGCCGGAGCCTGTCCCCATCGCGCCACCGGCCGGACGCGGCTACCAGAACGGCGACCACTACACGTTACCGCTTCATTCAGGTGAGATTATCAGCATCGACACCCGCCGTGGTCGCATCGTCGCCTCCTCACCGCTCGACCCGGAGCTCCCCCCGGGCAACATCGTGTCTGCCGACTCCCGCATGTTCATGCAGTCGGGCCACCGGATTGTTGCCTTCCAGTCAGCCGCAGAGCTGCTCGCGGAGATTGACGATCGACTGCAAAAGAATCCCGACGACCCCGAAGCACTGGCCCTCCGGGGAGAATTGCGACTACACCAGGGCGAGTTCGAGAGCGGAATCAACGACTTGCGAGCGGCCGTCGCCAGTGACAACCAGTCCCGGGCACGCGCCGTGCTCGTTTCCGCCTGGCTCGACCATCTCCGCACCGATTTCGCGATCGCCCGCGAGCACATCGACGAACTCACTCCACTCGTCGCAGGCGGACCCCACGAAAACCGGTTCCACCGGCTGCTCGCCGCCGGCTTCGAAGCAGCCGACGAGCCGGAGCAGGCCCTGCGGGAATACATTGCCTATGCCCGGACCAGTCCCGCCGGAGACAAGCTCGAGCATGTCGGCAGCGACCTTGCCGCACATCCCGACCGCTGGGTCCGCGGAAAGCTCGATGACCTGCTCGACGCAGGTGATCCGCAACAGCGGACACGAATGCAGCAGCTTCTCAACGACGAACTCGCAGCCATCGCCGATGCCGACCCGAGCCCGTCGAACCTGGAGAGACTGGTCCGCCTGGGACCTGAAACTCCGGTGGGAGAACACGCCGCACTCGAACTGGTCGACACCATCAGCGACCGGCAACCGCTCCGCAAGGAGGCCCTGCTGAATCCGGTGATCGATTCCGCAGATCCGCAGCTCCGCATCACCGCCATGCTCAAACTCGCCCGGCTGTACCTGCAGCATGGCCAGACGCGATCCGCACGGGCGCTGATGGATCGGCTGCAAGACGAGTTCAACGACCATGTTGACCTCGACGGGCGGCGCGTCGGCGATGTGCTCGCCAGTTGGGAAGATGAACCCGAGCTCCACGCCGGGCTCCGCGAGCCGTACACCTGGCCGGACCGTCCCCTCAGTGTCGAGGCTGGCACCATCAATAATCGCGTCCCCCAGCCGCGGTTCGTCCCGGTTCTCGGACGCGTCTCCGGGCCGCTCGAAGGCTGGTCCTTTGCCTTTGATTCCGGAGATCAGGTGTTGACAGCGTTCGATGCGTTCGGAGTCCATCGCTGGAGCGTGCCAGCCGGGTCGCGCACGCACCGCGCCCGCGCCGAGGCCCGCTACCTGATGATCCGCGGCGGGCTCGTGATGCTCGTTCTGACAGATCGCTACCTGTTGATCGACGCCCTGCGCAGCGAGGCCGGCCGTAACCGGCTCCCCCTCAAGACACAGCCGCTCGTCGACGACATCGGCGAATTGTTCGTTGGGGCCTTTCGCGCCGCGGCCGGGTTGCGTGGCCCCGTTCTGCAGAACCGTCAGCGGACCCTCATCGGTACCGTCGGACCGCTCCGGGACGATGCCCTCTATTCTCAGCGCAACGGCAAACTCTACGCCGTTCATCCTCTGACAGACGACCCGCTGTGGGTCCGCGACAACGTCCCTGACGGATCGGAGATCTTCGCCGACGACGACTACGTCGTCCTCAAACTGTTCGACAGCCACCAGCTTGAGGTC
>CAZUXX010000443.1:0-3931 GCA_964624215.1 uncultured Planctomycetaceae bacterium | reverse complement strand
ATGAGCGATCCCAAAGGACGCGGGCTCCCTAAGGGGCATGCCGCCAACTGGAGCGCCGGCTTCCTCCCCGGCGTCTATCAGGGAACTCACCTGCGCCCGACCGGAGCCCCCATCGACAATCTCGCGCCGGCCCCGGTGATGACAGAGACCACCCAGCGGAACCAGCTCGACTTCCTCAAGGCCGCCAACCAGCTGCACCTTGAAGACCGCGCAGCCGAATCCGAACTCGCCGCCCGCATCGAATCCTTTGAACTTGCCTACCGCATGCAGTCCGCGGCCCCCGAAGCTCTCGACCTCACGGCAGAACCCCAACATATTCACGACCTCTACGGGATTGGAGTGGAGCATTGCGACCACTTCGCCCGCCAGTGTCTGACAGCCCGCCGCCTCCTCGAACGGGGAGTCCGCTTCGTCCAGATCTACTCCGGAGGAATGGAGAACCAGCGATCCTGGGACGGCCATGCCGATATCAAAGGCAACCACTCGCAATTCGCGCTCGAAACCGACCAGCCCGTCGCCGCCCTGCTCGAAGATCTCGCCCAGCGCGGACTGCTCGACGACACGCTCGTCATCTGGTGCGGTGAATTCGGTCGTCTGCCCGTCGCGCAGAAAGGGGAAAAGCCCGGTCGCGACCACAACCCCCATTGCCTGACAGCCTGGCTCGCCGGCGGAGGAGTCAAGGGGGGCATCAGCTACGGCGCTTCCGACGATATTGGCTACAAGGCCGCCGTCGACCCGGTCCATCTCAACGACCTGCACGCCACTATTCTGCATCTGCTCGGGATCGATCACGAACGGCTGACCTACAAGTACAACGGCCGCCGCTTCCGGCTCACCGATGTCGGAGGAAAGGTGCTGCATCCCCTCCTCGCCTGAGATCAGCCGCAACCCGACTCCCTCTCCCGCGAAATGGCGAGAGGGTCCCTTCCCATCGGCGCTCTTCCGGCGATACTCCCCACCATCACCGGATGTTTGGGAGTGTCGCATGTCCGCAAGTCTGATCTACCGTGCCGACTCCATCAGCAGGATCATCGGCGACGGAGCCTTCGCCCCGCTGTACGACTCGCTGAACGCGGCACGGCAGGAGGTCCTCGACGACGTCACGCTCCTGGAAAGTGGCAATCCCGTCCCCGAGGCGAAAGATCCGCTCGACGCCGGCTTCATCCGGCTGCCCGAGCGACTGCTGGCCGGAGAAGACAACGGGCTCCTTGACCGCATCGAGTCTTCAGCCAGGGCCTTCCGCGAGCGCATCGACCGCATGCTCGTTCTGGGCATCGGTGGCTCCTACATGGGACTCCGGGCCCTCTTCGAAGCCCTGTGCGCTCCGTGTCACAACGAGTTCACTCGGGAAGAGCGAAACGGCATCCCGCGGCTCTACTTCGACGGCAACAATCTCGACAACGACACAACCCGGGCACTCCTCAGACAACTCACCGGTCCGGGACGGTCCTTTCAGAACGAACGCGATCGCTGGGGCATCGTCGTCATCAGCAAGTCCGGCGGAACTCTCGAAACCGCTGCCGCCTTTCGCATCTACCGCCAGGCACTCGAACAGTTCGCCGGCAGCCGGGAAGCCACCCGCGACCTCGTCATCCCCATCACCGGTGAAGGAGGCAAGCTCAGCCAGCTCGCCAGCCGGCTCGGCTATCCCGAGGCCTTCCCGATTCCCGACGGTGTCGGCGGGCGATTCTCTGTCTTCACAGCCGTCGGACTGTATCCCGCTGCGGTGCTCGGCATCGACATCCGCAAACTCCTCGAAGGCGCCCGCGACATGACGGACCGCTTTCGCACCGCGCCGTGCAGCGAAAACCCCGTCCTCGATTACGTGGCCACCTGCCACGTCCTCGAACGCGATCACGGCATGGACATCCGCGTCCTCTCGACCTGGGGAGCACGCCTCGAAGCGGTCGGACTCTGGTACGACCAGTTGCTTGCCGAAAGTCTGGGAAAAAACGGACAGGGCGCAACGCCCATCACGGTGGTCAATACCCGCGATCTGCACAGCCGTGGTCAGCAGCACCAGGAAGGGGCACGCGACCGGATCATCACCAACGTCATCGTCAGGGACGAACACGCCGATGCCGTGCAGGTGCCTCTCGTCCCCGACGAGGAGGACCTGGATGGACTCAACCGGCTCACCCGTCGCTCCCTCCCGGGCATCCTTCAGGCCGCCTTCGAAGGAACGAATCAGGCCTATGCCGATGCCAGCCGGCCCACAGCCGACATCGAACTCCCGCGGCTGGATGCCTATGCTCTCGGCCAGCTCCTGCAGATGCTCATGCTCGCCACCGTCGTCGAAGGGCGACTGATCAACATCAATCCCTACGGTCAACCGGGAGTCGAAGCCTACAAACAGAACATGGGCAAAATCCTCTTTCAGTAACCGCGGGCACTCTGCCGGCCCCGATCCGGTCGGCCACCTCAGCGGTCCGCGCCTGCCACCGCCTGTAGCTCGAGCACGGCAAGGATGGCCCGATGATCGGATGCAACCGCCTCGTCGAGCACCCGCACCTCAACAACCTTCCAGCGCCCGGCCGGACGATACAGGACATAGTCAATCTGCCGCGTCGGAGCCTTGACCGGCACCGTCGGCAGTGGCTCGGCATTCGCACGCGACCACATCGTCCCGAGTAACTCCAGAGTCCGGCTCTCGGGGGTCGCATTCAGATCGCCCGCCAGAAGGGCAGGGCGGTCCGGATCCTCGGTCACCAGGGCGTTCAAAGCCTTGGCCGACGCCAGACGCTCCCGCTCGTCAGTCCGATAATCGAGGTGCGTCGCCAGCAAGATCACCGTCTCTCCGGTCGCGGGCAACTCGATCTCCGCTTCAATAACGCCCCGTTGCTCACTGTTGTCCACGTTCGGCAGCAGGTGGTTCTTATGCCGCACAATCGGGAACCGCGACAGCACCGCATTCCCGTAGTGCCCTCCCTGCAGCTCGATATTCGCTCCGAAAACGACCTTCATCCCCGTGAGCCGGGCAAGCTCGGCCGGTTGGTCGACTCCCCCCGTCCGCTGCACCTTCCGGTCCACCTCCTGCAATGCGACCACATCCGGCTCAACACACAGGATCACGTTCGCGATCCGCTCCGGATCAAGTTTGCCGTCGATCCCCGCCGCATGATGGATGTTGTAACTGAGCACCCGCAGCCGCACCGGCTCCGCAGCCTCGAGCAAGCCATCAGCCAGCAGCATCACCGCCGCACAGGTCACCGCCGTCATCAACCACTTCATTGTTGTCGTCTTCCTTTGTTCAAGAGCGAGTACTGCATGTCACGGTCGCACTGACTGATTGCCAGTTGTCTCCCCGGCGACGCGCTTGTCCTCCTGATAGGTCTGCGCAAGGACGCAATCCCCCGGTTCGCCATTCGGTTCGACTCCCGGCCCAGTCACAGTATCCTGTCGACAGCACTTCCTGCGAGGAGGACGCACCGCGGCAGCCGCCGGCACGGCTGCGAACCTCGCAAACGCAACACGGCAAAGGCCAGGTCGCCTACCACACCTCGTGACGAGCCAGCCCATGAGCACGCGCCCACGCATCACCGCTTCACTCACCTGGCTATGCGTTGTTCTGATGCTCGGCATATCGCACGCAGCCTCCCTGCAGGCCATCGAAGTCGATGCCGGTTTCCCCGGCGGGAACATCACCGTCGACAGCATCGAACCCTCCGGCGATGGCCCTGCAGTCGTGTCCCTGAGACCCGACCTGCGCGACACCTCGACCGACTGGTTCTACTGGTACTGCCGCGTTCGTAACGCAGCCGGCCAGACCGTCGAATTCCGTCTCGACAAGCCGAAACGCATTGGCGCGCGGGGGCCGGCGGTCGGCACCGACGGAGGCCGCACATGGAGCTGGATGGGGAAGGAGAACACGCAGGGTGCCAGTTTTCAGTATCGCTTCAATCCGGAAGACGACGATGTCCGGTTTGCCTTC
>CAZUXX010000442.1:2531-3932 GCA_964624215.1 uncultured Planctomycetaceae bacterium | reverse complement strand
GGCGCGCACGCTCTTTCGCACGTTGAAGCTCAAAGGCCGGGAGCGCGATATCGCGCGCGACGTGTTGAGCGAGATCAACGCTCGCCTGGCGTTCCTCGCCGACGTCGGGCTCGGCTATCTCACGCTCGATCGAGCGGCTCCGACGCTGTCGGGCGGGGAGACGCAACGGATTCGACTGGCAGGACAGATCGGCTGTGCACTCGTGGGAGTGTTGTACGTCCTGGATGAGCCGTCGATCGGTCTGCATCCGCGGGACAACCGGCTGCTGCTGGAATCGCTGGAGAGTCTTCGCGATCAGGGGAATACGGTGCTCGTCGTCGAGCACGACGAAGAGACGATGGAAGCGGCCGACTTCATCGTCGATTTCGGCCCCGGCCCTGGTGTGCGTGGCGGGGAGATTGTCGCCCGCGGGAGTGTCGATGCGATCAAGTCGAGTGAGCGCAGCCTGACCGGGGCGTATCTCTCAGGGCGGAAGAAGATCGACATCCCGAAGACACGACGGCCCCGCAACGGGAACGCAATCACCATCAGTGGTGCCGCTCACAACAACCTCAAACGGATCGATGTCGAGATCCCGCTGGGGATCTTCGTGTGCGTGACGGGGGTCAGCGGTTCGGGAAAGAGTTCCCTGTGCAACGACATTCTGTGGCAGGTACTCAATCGCGACGTCAATGGCGGGCACGGGACACCGGGCAACCACGACTCGGTGACCGGGCTCGAGCATCTGGACAAGGCGATTGATATCGATCAGTCCCCGATCGGCCGGACCCCGCGTTCGAACCCGGCCACGTATGTAAAACTCCTCGACGAGATTCGCACGCTGTATGCGCAACTGCCGCAATCGAAGGTGCGGGGTTACAAACCGGGGCGGTTCAGTTTCAACGTCGCGGACGGTCGCTGCGAGGCCTGCGAGGGACACGGCGCGACGAAGCTGGAAATGGATTTTCTGGCGGACATCTGGGTCCCCTGTGCCGTCTGTGAAGGGAAGCGCTTCAACCACGAAACACTCGAGGTGAAGTACCGCGACAAGTCGATCGCCGATGTGTTCGACATGGATGTGCAGGAAGCACTGGACCACTTCCGCAATCATCCGAAGATTTACCGGCTGCTGCAGACCCTGCATGACGTGGGGCTGGACTACCTCAAACTCGGCCAGCCGTCGCCGACGCTCTCGGGAGGGGAAGCCCAGCGGATCAAGCTGGCACGCGAACTCGGCAAACGCTCGACCGGCCGCACCCTGTATCTGCTCGATGAGCCGACAACGGGGCTGCACTTCGAGGACGTCCGCAAGCTGCTCGAAGTGCTTCACGGGTTTGCCGACGCGGGAAACACGGTCCTGGTGATCGAGCACAATCTGGACGTCATCAAGACGGCCGACTGGGTGATTGATCTCGGCCCCGA
>CAZUXX010000442.1:0-2521 GCA_964624215.1 uncultured Planctomycetaceae bacterium | reverse complement strand
GGAGGGCAGGTGATTGCCGAAGGGACTCCGGAGCGGATCGCGGCCGTCGAAGAGTCGCACACCGGCCGCGCTCTGCGGGAACTGTTTGAACGTGAGGCGAGCCGCTCGAAGCCAAAGAAGTCAGGCCGGAAAAACGCCGCGCCAGCTGCACAGACCAACGGGAATGGCCGGTCGAACGGATCGGTTCCAGGCCTGGACCGAATCTCGATCCGGGGTGCATCCCAGCACAATCTGCAGGCGCTGGATCTGTCGATTCCGCGGGACAAGTTGAGCGTCTTCTGCGGGCCGAGCGGGTCGGGGAAGACGTCGCTGGCGATGGATACGCTGTACGCCGAGGGGCAGCGGCGGTATGTCGAGTCGCTGTCGGCCTATGCGCGGCAGTTTCTGGGGCAGATGCCCAAGCCGAAACTCGAGCACATCTCGGGACTCTCGCCGGCGATCGCCATCGAGCAGAAAACCGTCGGTGCCACACCGCGCTCGACTGTGGGGACCGTCACCGAGATCTACGACTATCTGCGAATCCTGTTCGCTCGACTGGGACAGATGCACTGCCCCGACTGCGGCAGCCCGGTCACGCGACAGACAACCGACCAGATCGTCGCGCGGGTGCTTGCGCTTCCGGAAGGGGAGCGGCTGTACATTGCCGCCCCCGTCGCCGTGCCAGTCGGTCAGAGCTATTCGAAACTGTGGGACCGGCTGGGAACACAGGGCTACCTCCGCGTGCGGATCAACGGGACAACGCACCTGCTGGAAGAAGTCCCGGAGATCGACCACCGGCGGGAGCACACGGTGGAGGCGATCATCGATCGGGTGCAGGTCTCTCCCGAGGGTCGCAGCCGTGTGGCCGATTCGATCGAGACGGCGCTTGATCTGGGTCGGGGGGTGGTCCACGTCATTCACGTAAGGCGGGACATTCCGGAAGCCCAGTGGCCGGCCGAACGGCTGAGCCTGCACTACTCGTGCCCGCAATGCAGCGGGAGGGATCCCGTCGCCGAACACTGACCTGTGAGTTCTTCCTCTCTCCGCTCGCGTCCGACTGAGTCCGCATGCCTCGCGCGTTTACCGAACTGACACCGCAGAACTTCTCCTTCAACAGCCCGCTGGGATGGTGCCCGGCGTGTGAGGGGCTGGGCGTCGAGCGGGGGGCGAATCAGGAACTGCTGATTTCCAATCCCAATCTCTCGCTGCGCGAAGGGGCCGTCTCGTGCTGGCCCGACCCGCAGCAGAACCCGCACTTCGCCGCCTGGGTCGATGCCCTGTGTGCCGAGTTCGGGATCGACGGCGATGCCCCGTTCTACGAACTCGACGCCCGAGCGCATCGCGTCATCCTGTACGGTTCCGAGCGGTGGTTCCGGGTGACCCATCCGGAAACAGGCGGCAGCTACCAGTGCCAGTACAAGGGGCTGTATCCGACGATCGACGAAGCGCGGCGCACGTCGTACGAGCACCGCATGCAGCTGCAGGACCTGATCGGCGAGAAGCCCTGTTCGGTGTGTGGCGGTGACCGTATCCGCGAAGATGCAGCAGCTGTGCGTCTGAACGGTGTGACACTTCCGCAACTGGGGCGGTTTCCCCTGCAGCAGACGCTGGAGTTCCTCAAAGGACTGAAGCTGACAAAAGCCGAGCAGGAGATCGCCGGAGACTTGCTCAACGAGGCGATTCACCGGCTGACCTTTCTCGTCGACGTGGGGCTGCACTACCTCACCCTGGACCGGTCAATGCCGACGCTCTCTGGCGGTGAGTCCCAACGGATCCGGCTGGCCGGACAGATCGGCCGCGCCCTCACCGGAGTCCTCTACGTCCTGGATGAACCGACCATCGGCCTGCATCCACGTGACAACCAGCGACTGATTGACGCGCTGCACCGGCTGCGGGACCTGGGGAATACCGTCGTGCTCGTCGAGCACGACAAGGAGGTACTCGACTCGGCCGATTACCTGTATGACTTCGGCCCCGGATCGGGACGGTTCGGCGGCAATGTCGTCGCGGACGGCACCCCCCGCCAGATCGCCCGGATGACGGACGTCTCGCTGACCGGGGCGTATCTTTCCGGTTCCCGGCAGATTGCCATCCCGAAAACGCGGCGGATGACCCGGCGCGAGGGTGCCCGCGACGATGCCCCCGTTATCGAACAGTACGATCCGCCCCCGGGGCGGGTCTGGCTGCGGATCACGAACTGCCGGCATCACAACCTGCGGGGAGTCGATCTGAATCTTCCCCTGGGAACGCTGTCCGGCGTGACCGGGCTCTCCGGCTCCGGCAAAAGCTCACTGATTCAGGAGACACTGGCCCGCGCGGTGGCGCGGCATCTCAACCGCTCCGGCGACGCACCGGGACCGTTTGATACCCTCGAAGGGGTCGAGCAGATCAGCCGGGTCATCAACGTCGACCAGTCTCCGCTGGGAGCGACTCCGGCCTCGAACCCGGCGACGTACACCGGCGTGATGGACCCGATCCGCAGCCTGTTCAGCAAGTTGCCGGAGGCGAAGATCCGCGGCTACAAGCCGGGTCGGTTCAGCTT
>CAZUXX010000441.1:0-3942 GCA_964624215.1 uncultured Planctomycetaceae bacterium | reverse complement strand
GTCAGCCGTCGCGACGGAGAGCTGCACTGCGACCCCGTCATGGCCGCCAGCCTCCGCGACGGGATCGACGACGTCGAACTCTACGGACGCCTCGTCCAGGCCAACGAGCGGCTCAACGGACAGGGAGCCCTCCCCCTCTGGCTCGCCGGGCTGGGCACAATCCACTTCCTCGTCCTCCTCTACAGCCTCACCCCCCTGGGCTGGAGAGAGTGGTATCTCGTCCCGATGGCAGGTGTCCTCGCCCTCTGCGGCAGCTTCCACTGGATCCGCAGCCGGCAGCGGCGTCTCTTCCGCGAAGAGATCGCCCCCATGCTCGCCCGCGAAACATCACTCCGCGGTCTCTCACACTACGCACTCCTCACAGGCGTGCGGCAGCATGCCGAATTCCGCACCCTGCTGGACGAACTGATCCGCTGGAACCCCGATCGTCCCCGCGCACGCTGACCTTCGCCCCGTGCAGGATCGCGGCGTCCTCACACTCCCCCCGGCCCATCTCCGCGACCGCACCTGGGAGTGTGTCTGTGGCAACCTCCCTGCGATCGCCCTGCCAACGTGTCGCACTGCCAACTTGAGTGCGCCTGCGACAGGCCCCGCCTCAGTCGAGATACAGAAACTCGTTCAGGTTGAACGCCAGCAGACAGAACGATTCAAACGCCCGTTGATCGCTCAACCCGTGATCCTTCTGCAGGTCCCGGATCAGCAGCAACCCATGCTCCACTTCTGACTCCTCGATCGGACGCTGCATCACCCGCTCCAGAGTCATCCGGACTCCGGCAGCCACGTCCTCACCCGAGCTCTTCCGGACATCATCCGCCAGCTTCTTCGCCTGCTCGTTCAGAAACGCACTGTTGAGCATCCCCAACGCCTGCGTCGGCTGGGTACTCACGAATCGCTCGGGACACGTGAAATCGGTCTCCGGCACATCAAACGCCGCCAGTAGCGGCACCTGCAGCGAACGCTTGATGTGAATGTAGATGCTCCGCCGGTTCGCTTCTTCCGGCGACGACTGCCCCCATCCCGCCCCGGGAATCGATTGCCCTGCCAGCACCTCCCGCGGAATCTCCGGGTAGATGCTCGGCCCATGCATCGTGCCAAGAGTCAGCGTCCCGCTCACCGCCAGAATCGAATCGCGAATCTCCTCTGCCCGCAGCCGCCGCATGTTGAACCGGCTGAACAGATCATTGACCGGATCAGCACTGATCACATCCTCCCCGGCGGCCGAACTCATGCGATACACACTCGAGTTCAGCATCAGCCGGTGCATCTCCTTGAGCGACCACCCGCGTTCGACAAACTCCGCCGCCAGCCAGTCGAGCAGTTCCGGATGCGTCGGAAGATCCCCCTGCAGTCCAAAGTTGTTCGACGACCGCACCAGCCCACGTCCGAAATGCCACTGCCACAGCCGGTTCACCATCACCCGCGCTGTCAGCGGGTTCTCGGGCGATGCAATCCACTCGGCGAGCGCCAGCCGACGCCCCGAACTCTCTCCATGGTCCGGTGGCGTGATGACCGGATCTGCCGCCCCCAGTACCTGCGGAAACCCCGGCGATACCTCCTCCCCCGGCGAATGCGGACTTCCCCTCAGCAGCACATGCGTCGGCGGGCACTCGACACCATGCTCCTTGACACACAACGCCTGGGCCGCCGATCGCGGGGGATGGTTTCGCAAATGGTTCCACCGCCGCCGCTGTTGCTTGTATCGCTCGAACTCTTCCTTCGGAATCCACTCATCCACGTGCCGGGCAAGCACACGCTCCCGTTCCGAATCCCGCTTGAAATCGTCGATCTCGCCGCCACTCAGCTTCGGCTGGATCCTCACCTCCACCTCGTCCAGCTTCGAACGCAGACGGGCCACCTCCTGTTCCCACTCCCGCGTCTGGTCCGCGAACTCCTCCGCCTCTTCGGGAGTCGCAATGCTCCGCACCGACGCCGCGTAGACGCTCTCCTCCGAACGCACGCCGTAATGCCGCACGTTCCGGAAGAACGCCACAAACCGGTAGTAGTCCTCATGCGGAATCGGGTCCAGCTTGTGCTCGTGACAGCGGGCACAGTTCATCGTCAGTCCCAGAAACGCCTGCGCCGTCGTCCCCGCAATGTCATCCAGTCCGTCATAGAACGCCAGCAGCGGGTCCGCCGGCTCGTCATCCCACAGGCCCAACCGGTAGTAGCCCGTCGCGATGATCGACTCCCGCGTCACCTCCGGCAGCTCATCCCCGGCCAGTTGCTCCCGGATGAAGTCGGTGTACGGCTTGTCGTCATTCAGGGCGTCGATCACATAGTCCCGATACCGCCACACAAACGGCTTCGGATTGTCCCGCTCAAAGCTGTTGGATTCCGCATACCGAACCAGATCCAGCCAGTAGCGGGCCCAGTGCTCGCCATAGTGCGGCGACTCGAGTAGGGCATCGACCCATCGCGCGAACACCTCCCGCTGCTTCGCACTCGCGCGCCCCGCCACCCCCGGACCCGCTGCGGTGTACTCCTCCACAAACGCCCGCACCGTCTCCATGGTCGGAGGCAGACCCAGCACGTCGTAATGCAACCGGCGAATCAGTTCCTCGGGAGATGCATCAGCCGCCGGAGACAGCCCCGCCGCTTCCAGCCGCGCGGCGACGAACGCATCAATCGGGTGACTCACCCACTCGTCGTGCTTCACCGACGGCACCGCAAGACGACTCACCTTCTGAAACGCCCAGTGGGCACGCGTCTGGTCGTTGACTTCCGGAGACACACCTCCCTCCTCAACCACCTCGACCACCGCGGGCATCGGCAACCCCTGCTCCACCCACCGCTGCAAAACCCGGAGATCGTGCGGAGGCATCTTGCCCGTCGGAGGCATCTCGAATGACTCCCAGTTGATCGCTTCGAGCAACAGGCTCGTCGACGGCGATTCCAGATCAACGGCCGGCCCGCTGTCACCTCCCTTCAGCACACCCGCCCGACTCGTCAGCGACAGGCCTCCTTCCTGCTTCTGCGTCCCGTGGCAGCGAAAACAGTTCTGCTGCAGGATCGGACGGACCTGGGTCTCAAAGAACTTCAGTCCGGTCTCTTCGCGAGCCACCCCCTCCTCAGCCCGCAGGGGAACCCCCAGCAACACCACCAGAACCATCCACCGCAGCATCGACTGTCCAAATGAAGTTCGGGGCACGGTCAATTGCTCCTGCAGATCCGGAGGGTCATAGCCATCCGCACGTCGCGCTTCGCGAAAAACTCGTCCGGAAATCCACCCGACCCGTGAGTCGATCCGATTTCGAAAGAAACTTTATGAAGGCTACCCGCTCACCGCACGCAACACAACCTGTTTATGCCAGGCTCGGACCCACCTCTTGCGTCAGCCGGCCGATCGCCACCGCCACGGCCCCCTGTTGCTTGGTCCCGGTCGCCCGCCGGATCTCGCAGATCCGGAACGAAGGTTCCAGCGCCCGGCGACGGGTCCGGTCAATCACCAGTTCCAGAGTCCCTTCCTGCACATCAAAAATTCGTCCGTAAATGAACACGGCCCGTGGGTTGAACAGGTTGATCGCCGCCGACGTCGCAATCGCCAGGTACTCGCACGATTCACGCAGCGGCTCCGTCACATCGATCGCGCCGGAGCGACTCCGCTCGACAATTTCATCAATCGTCAGCGACTCACCAACCAACCGCGAAACCTTCGCCGCAAACGCCATATCCGTGGCCACCGTCTCCAGACACCCGTGATTCCCGCATCCGCACAGAATCCCTTGTGGATCAACCGTAATGTGCCCCAGCTCACCCGCCATTCCCTCCGCACCGGAAATCAGCCGCCCTTCCAGAACGACTCCCAGCCCCAGACCACCCGAGATATCCAGAACGACGAAGTCGTCCAGCGATTCCGCAGCCGTTGCCAGCCGCTGAGCAAGGCACAGGGCCTGATTCTCCTGCACCATCACACATTCCATCCCCAACCGCTGGCCCAGGTCA
>CAZUXX010000440.1:0-3942 GCA_964624215.1 uncultured Planctomycetaceae bacterium | reverse complement strand
ATCGCCACCGGAGGCGCCCTCGGTTCGGTGTTTGGCCAATTGATTCGGACCACCGTTTCTGAACGCCGGACACTTCTCGCGGCCGGGGCGGCTGCAGGCATGGCGGCGACGTTCGGCAGCCCCGTCTCGGCCGTATTGCTCGCCATCGAGCTGTTGCTCTTCGAGTTTCGCCCCCGCTCGATCATTCCCGTGGCCCTGGCAGCATCGACTGCCACGGGAGTCCGCATCGTGTTCGAGGGCATGGAGCCGGTCTTTGAAATGACTGACCTGTCGCAGCCGGGTGGTGCAGCACTCGCCACCTACATTGCTCTGGGAGGGGCAATGGGACTGGTTTCCGTCGCCGTCACGAAAATTGTCTACGGGATCGAAGATGCCTTCGAACGCCTTCCCATCCACTGGATGTGGTGGCCGGCACTCGGAGCCCTTGTCGTCGGGATCGTCGGTTGCATCGCCCCGGACACCCTCGGCGTCGGGTATTACAACATCAGCAACGTGCTCTCGAACCGGCTGACACTCTCGACGATCCTCTTTCTCTGCGGGATGAAGTTCATTTCGTGGTCGGTCTCACTCGGCAGCGGCACGTCCGGAGGCACCCTGGCCCCCCTGTTCACGATCGGGGGAGGATTGGGAGCAGCGATCGGTCTGCTGTTTGCACAGTTTCTCCCGGAACTCGGAGTCGATCCGCGCATTGCCGCCCTCGTCGGAATGGCAGCGATCTTCTCCGGCGCGTCCCGGGCCATGCTCGCTTCCGCCGTTTTCGCATTCGAAACGACGTTGCAGCCGGTCGGTCTGTTGCCCCTGCTCGGAGGATGTGCGGCGGCCTATCTCGTGGCGTCGATCGTCATGCGAAACTCGATTATGACGGAGAAGATCGCCCGCAGAGGCATCCGCACACCGGAGGAATACTTCGCGGACTCTCTGGATCAGGTTCTGGTTCGCGATGCAGCCTCCTCACCGGTCGTCAGCATCCAGGCGGAACAGACGATTCAGCAGCTGAAAGACTGGCTGAACCGAAACGAGTCGCACGCGTCCCATCAGGGATTTCCGGTCGTTGATGCGAGCGGTACGCTGGTGGGCATGCTGACTCGACGTGATCTGAGAAGTCAATCGCTCCGGGACGACCAGACCGTCGCAGACCTCGTCCGCACACCGGTCCGCGTCGTATACGACGACTGCACCGTCCGTCAGGCGGCCGATCACATGGTCAACCACTCGATTGGCCGGCTTCCTGTGGTCAGTCGCACGCAGCCACACCGTCTGGTAGGCATCCTCACCCGCAGCGACATCCTGTCCGTCTTCCAAAGACGGATCAAAGAGACGGAATTGCAATCGCCGAGCCTCATCCTCTTCCGGCGTGACGTACGTGAACGTGCCCGCAGCCATCCGGCGTGATGCTCACCCGGCCCAGGGAAGTGGACCTCGACGTCCAGGGTGACCGTACTGATAGAATCTTGATCCTCCCGCGCGTACGATACGAACGTTTCCGACGAGGCTTCCCAGGCCCGCAGTGACCGGCCGATCGCTCTGCTGTATTCAGGCGAAGGTTGCTTCCGGCCCGGCTGAGTTCCCGGTTGTGCAGATTGCCACTCGCTACGCCGATTTTCCGTAAGTAGATCGATGGACCTCCCGATTCTCGATTTGGCTTCCCCCGCCCCGGCACCGGAAATCCCTCGTGTCGAAGGTCACGCGCGTGGCCAGTTTGCCTTTGTTTCCTTGGGGTGCCCCAAAAACCTGGTCGACAGCGAGAAAATGCTCGGCACGCTCGCCGTTGATGGCTACCAGCTCGTCAGCGATCCGGATGGCGCCGACTTCGTCATCGTCAACACGTGCGGGTTCATCGAGCAGTCCCGGGCGGAGTCGATCGGGGTCATCCGCGAGATGCTCGATCTCAAGCGGGAAGGCCGCGTTCGCGGCGTCATCGTCGCCGGATGCCTCCCCGAACGTCTCGGCGGAACTCTCCGCCAGGAACTCCCGGAGATCGACCACGTCGTCGGTGTCTGGGGGCGGGACGAAATCCACCGCGTTGCGGAGCGGTTCGTCGGAGGTCTCGACGAGCAGCGGGAACTGTTCCGACCGGCCCCGGTCAGGGCCCTCGACGACCGTGCCCGATTGCGGATCACGCCGCGGCACTTTGCGTACCTTAAGATCTCCGATGGCTGCGACCGCACCTGTACGTTCTGTTCGATCCCGAAGATGCGGGGCAAGCACGTTACCAAACCAGTCGAGGCGGTCGTTGCCGAGGCCCGTGAACTCGCTGCCGATGGCGTGCAGGAACTGATTCTCGTCGCCCAGGATACCACCTATTACGGGATGGATCTCTACGGAGAAGTTCGTCTGGTCGAGCTGTTGAACGAACTCGAACAGATCGACGAACTTCGCTGGCTGAGATTGATGTACCTGTATCCCGTCAACTTCACCGACAGGCTCATCGACACGATTGCACACTCGCAAAAGATCATCCCCTACCTCGATATGCCGCTGCAGCACATCAACAGCAAGGTGCTGCGGCGTATGCAGCGCCGCGTGAATCGCGAGCAGACGATCGAGCTCGTCGGCAAACTCCGGGACCGGATTCCCAACCTCGTCCTGCGGACGACCTTCATCACCGGCTTTCCCGGCGAGACGGATGAGCAGTTCGACGAACTCGTTGAATTTGTCCGCCAGACCCGCTTCGAGCGGATGGGAGTCTTCCCTTACTCGCCCGAACCAGGGACCCCGGCAATGAAGCTCGATGGACATCTTCCGGAAGACGTCAGGCAGGCTCGCTGCGATACCCTGATGGAAACGCAGCAGCAGATCGCCTTCGATTTTGCCGAAGCGCTGGTCGGTTACGAACTCGACTGCCTCATCGACACGCGAATCGACGAATCGACAGTCGCCGGTCGTCTGTATTCCGACGCACCCGAAATCGACACCACGGTCTACATCGCCGACGAGACCTTACAGCCGGGCGATTTTGTCCCGGTCGAACTCGTTGCCCGCCGTGATTACGATCTCGAAGCGATCGTCAGCTCCGACTGAGTGGGCGGAAGCGACCTTCCAGTCCGAAGCCTCTCAACTAGATCTTCATGCCGATGGAGGACCGATGGACAGTCGATCTGATGCTCTCCCCCTCTCGCGGAGAACGTTTCTGAACCGCGTCGGTTCATCCGGGATGGCGATGCTCGCGACCGCGGTCGCCCCCTGGCCGCTGAGTGCAGCCGGGCCGAAGCGGCCCTTGCGGGTCATTTCTTACAATGTCTACCAGTGCACCGGTTGGCCAAAAGACCGGGCCATGGGGAAGAAGGCGACTGCTCTGGGGCAGATGCCGGCTCGCTTTGCCCACGAACTCGCCCTCTACGAGCCCGATATCATCAATTTTTCGGAATCCCCGTCTGAAGAGATCGTCAAACAGATCGCAGAGCGGCTGGACATGAAGTTCGTCCGCTTCCCGAGCGGAGGGAACTGGCCCGGAACACTACTCAGTCGCTTTGACATCGTCGACTCGAAGAATGTTCCGCTCCTCTCCGGAGAGAGACCGCCCGATCTGTTCACGCGGCATTGGGGCAAGGCAACCGTGAAACTGCCCGGCGGAGAAGACCTGATTGTCCACTCGGCTCATCTGCATCCTTCCCCGGAGCCGGACATCCGCCTCCGGGAAATCCCGGCAATGCTCGCCGCGATGAAAGACGACCTCGAAGCCGGCCGCTCGATGCTCCTCATCGGGGATCTCAATCACACTCCGGAGACTCGCGAGTACGAGTTGTGGACGGAAGCCGGCTGGGTCGACACGTTTGCCGCGGTTGGAAAGGGAGACGGTCTGACGATCAAGGCGGATGAGCCCGCTCGCCGGATCGACTACGTGCTGGCGGCCGGTCCCATCGCCAGACGGGTCACGGAGTCACGCCCGCTGTTTACGGGCGCCTTCCGGGTCAATGTGGCCGATTCCGAGTCGTTCGCCCT
>CAZUXX010000439.1:1815-3957 GCA_964624215.1 uncultured Planctomycetaceae bacterium | reverse complement strand
TCGTGATCATCACCGTAGCCGGCTTGACCGCCAGGTTCGGTGCGAGCACCGCGAGCAGGTTGCTATGCCCCTGCGACTGCGTCGACAGTGCGTTGGCAAATGCGATTCCGGCCGGACCACTCTTGTCGCCGATGATCAGGTCAATGTGAGCAACTTCATTGCCGTCGCCGACCAGCGCTTCTCCAACGTGAAATGACATTCGACTTTCTCCAGGGGTCAGACTCGTTCCTTAACAGATCTGTGACCTCACGCTAACATCAGGGGCTGTCGCGAGAGACGCTTCAGGTGTGATAACGTTCTCGTCTTGCGAAATCCAGCGACCACTTCAGCAGGGGGCAGTGCGTCTTGATGATCGAGGGAGTGGAGAATCTGGCCGATGGGCACACTCCGCTCCTGATCGTGGGGAGCTCCGCCAGAGCTGCCGCCTTCTCCGCCCGTCGTGCCGGATACTGGCCAATCTGCTGCGACGAGTTCGCTGACGCCGACCTCCAGGCAGTCGGAACCGTCTACAAGACGAAACCTTCGTTCGAGGACATCGGCCCCGCCCTCGAGCAATGGCCCGGGATCTCCGTGCTCTACACCGGGGCTGTCGAGAATCACCTGCAGCTCGTCGAGCAGCTGCACGCGAGCCGCCCTCTCCTCGGCAACCCGCCCGAGGTCCTTCGCGCCGTCCGCGATCCGCATCAGCTCGCCGAGGCGATCCGCGGGCTGAAGTTGACACCGCTCGAACTTCGCGACTCCAGCGACCCACCTCCCACGGATGGACGCTGGCTGCTCAAGCCCCTCCGCTCTGCCGCCGGCAGGGGCATCGTTCGTTGGACCGAAGACGCCCGCGACTCCGAAACCCTCAACGAACCCCACTACTTTCAGGAATACGCCGAAGGCCGTTCCTGCTCGGCTGTCTTCGTCGCGCAGGGATCCATCGGAGACGTCAAATTCGTCGGCCTCACAGAACAGCTCATCGGCGACGAGGCCTTCCAGGCCTCCGGATTCCAGTGGTGCGGAAACATCGGGCCCATCGCCCTCTCGGTCCAGGTCGAAAGCGTCATTCGCCGCCTGGGCAACTACTTCAAATGGAAGTTCCAGCTCCGGGGTCTGTTCGGGATCGACTTCATCCACACCCCCGACGAACAGGTGTACGTCACTGAGGTCAACCCGCGGTACACCTCCTCGGTCGAACTGCTCGAATTCACCACCGCTCAATCACTCATCACCGACCACTGCGCCTCGTTCGAAGACGCACCGCCCCCCACCGCCCCCGAGCAATGGACCCCGCTGCCCGGCCAGATGCTCGGCAAAGCGGTCCTGTACGCACCGCGCCCCCTGGTCCTGCAGGCGTCATCGCCCCCCAGCGCCAAGATCTATCGGGTCTGGCCGCGACTCGCCGACATCCCGGCCGACGGCACCTCGATCCCCGCAGGGGCACCCGTCTGCACCATCTTCCAGCATGCCGACAGCCTCGTAAAGTGCCGCGAGGCGCTCAGGGACCAGGCCGCACGTCTGCTCGGCTCACTCCCGTCAGGCTGAGTCCGACGTCAGCCCGTGTCCCGCCGCAGGCTCACAGAAGGCAGCCGCCCACTCAGCGAATCACAAACGGCAAATCGACCACGCCATCCTTGTGGCCGTACTCGTCGACGATCTGCAGTCGCAACCGGTGACGTCCCGGAACAAGATGACTCGGCAGGTCGATCCGGTAGCTGTGAAAATAATCGCTGCGGCGAGTGCGGCAGCGATCTTCCGTCACCTGGAAATCACGCCGATCGACCACCGTCTCGCCCGAGGCACCATCGAGTTGCACGATCTGCATCGCTGTCCGCAGCCGCGTGACGTACCAGCCATTTCCGGTCAGCTCACTGCGAAAATTCCGCAGTTGTGCATAGAGCAAAACGGGTTGACCAGGCTGGAACTCGTCACGTGCAAACGTCTCGTAATCACCAAAACTGTTGATACGGTGACAGAAACACGCCGGACCAATCACCAGCTCGGCCTGCTGGTTCAGGTGATACAACGCCTCTTCCAGAAGCTCGGTACTCCGGGCCTTGCGGCTCCGCCGCGACTGCGCCGGATCCCGATCCAGCTCGTTCGCCAGACACCACAGCAGATGCGTCCAGAACTCCTGCTCATCCGCAGGGAGTCCCGGAA
>CAZUXX010000439.1:0-1805 GCA_964624215.1 uncultured Planctomycetaceae bacterium | reverse complement strand
CAGATGCAACAGCCGCAATCGCAGGTGACGCCGTACCAGCGCGTCAGGATCGGCAGCCGGGTCCAGCGTCGCATCATCCGCTTCCAGCTTGACGATCTTGATCAGCCGCTGCGCTTCGGCACTCACCAGAGCCGACGACGGGTCCGGCCGCCGGATCTCACTCACATCCTGGTGGAATTCCGATCGACCCGCCTCCGCCTGTTCGGGCTCGGAGGTACTGGGTGATGACAGATCTGCCGTACGCTCCTGATCCTCACGGTCCCCGCCGGCATCACTGCGCCAGCTGCGAAGTGGCGACATGATCGCCCGCCGCAAGGTTCCCGGGGCCGACGAATCGTTCTCGTCCGAACTGCGCTCACTGCCTCGCCGCTCCGGACGGGAACTGCCCGGGTCTGCGGGACGCACCACCTGTCGCATCGGCCCCGTCTCCGGCTCGGATTCCCGAGAAGCCCCCGGTGCCGCCCCGGAACGGTCACCAGCTTCACTCGACTCCGTGCGGTAATCCACGACCCGGACGCGACTCGACATGTCCCGTTCTTCCGTCGCCGTGTGCCGCGCCCGCCGACGTACCTGCAGCAGGTACGGAACCTGGTCATTCTCCACGGTCGCCAAAAGCTCCATCCAGCGCTCCCGCTCCTCGGCCGTGGCATGCCGCAGCTCGGTCTCGATCAGCAGCCGCGTCGACGGATCAAACCGGTCCAGCCGCCGATCTCCCGAGGCAGAACCGGTCGCTCGGGTCCGGGTATCAGGGACAGTGGCCCGTGGCTGCGGTGCCCGGGCAGAGGCATCTTCACGACCGAAGAACTGCGCATGCACTCCCTGCTGTCCGAACAGGACAGTAACGAGCAACACAACGGCCCGCACGCGGACGCTCATGCCCAGCGAACCAGTCATACGGGAGGAAGGCCTCGCACGATGGAGATCACCATCACCGGTCTCATTGGCAAATGGCCACCCCCTCTCACTGGCGGCGACCTTGTCTTGTTCAGCCGACCCTAGTCGCGACGCAACAAACCTCACAAGGTCACTCACGCTCCCGGCTGCTCGCTCCTGCGGAGGAGAGCAACGCTCTCGCGGTAACCTTGTGAGATTCCGTCGGTTGCGTCGTCTCCCTGCCGCTGGCCGACTGAATTCCATCCAGCAGAATCTGCGCGTTTGGACTCCGCCACGTCCTCTCGCAGAATTTCCCCGCAACCCGTCACGCAGTCGATCAAACCAGGGCAGGGCCTCTACACTGATCTCCGACTTGTGGTCCCTGCACGATGGCCCATTCACGAAGCCACGGAGAGTCCCATGCAGCGTCGCCGGTTTCTGCAGTTGAGCGCAGCCGCCCTGATGACCCGTAGTCTGATCGCCGCACCACCGCCGGCACGCTTCGTCCCCTGGCTGGCGGAAGTGCAGACACCTCCCGATCCCTGGCCCGACGACGCACCGAAACTCCCCCCGATCCTCGTCGATGCCGACGGAAATCCGATCCGGACTCTCCAGCAGTGGCAGCAGCGCCGCGAGCAGTTGCGACAGGCCTGGCTGGACTTCCTCGGCCACATACCGGTCGATCACTCTCTTCCGCTGACCTTCGAAGTACTTGAGGAGGACCACACCGCGGGAGTCATCCGACAACGCATCCGCTACGACGTCCAGCCGGGAATCGCCACCGAAGCCTACCTTCTCTTCCCCAACGATCGGCGCCAGGTTCGGCGTCCGGGGGTCGTCGTCCTTCACTCCACAGTCAAACACTCGATCCGCCAGCCCGCCGGTGTCGAGGGCGGTCCGGAGAAAGCCTTCGGCCTCGACCTCGCCCGACG
>CAZUXX010000438.1:0-3965 GCA_964624215.1 uncultured Planctomycetaceae bacterium | reverse complement strand
TGTCCGGTCGGGTGCAGGCAAGCCGGCCTCCGCTCCTGCAGAGAAAGCAGCGCCTGCAGCGAAGGCTGTGGAGCAGGACCGCGGCACTACCGAACAGACGCGATCAGAAAGCCGGAGCCAGTTGCAGGTGTCTCCGGCCTCGACGAAGACGCTGGAGCAGCCTGGCATTGCCCCGGGACGTCCGAGTTCGACCACGAATGGCGATTCCGGTCCTCCGATTCCGGCGGCGCCGTCCACGCGACGGCTGGCTCGCCAACTGGGAGTCAACCTGAGGGAAGTCAGGGGGTCGGGCCGCGGATCGCGGATTACCCGGGAAGACGTGCAGGATTACGTGCGTCAGCGGATGACCAGCGGCACGCTGATGAAACCGGCATCGGCTGCGGCGGGAACGGCGTTGGCCGCGGGATCGCTGGCCCCGCCTCCGTTGCCTGACTTCAGTCGTTTCGGGCCGATCGAGCGTGAGAAGCTCAGCAAGATTGCCCGCACATCGGCAGAGAACCTGACGGTCTCGTGGAATGTGATTCCGCACGTCACCCAGCATGACCGGGCGGATATCACGGATCTTGAGCAGGCCCGGAAACGGTTCAGTCAGGGGGTGGGCAAGAACGGACCGAAGGTGACGATGACGGCCGTGGCAATCAAGGCGCTGGCCACGTGTCTGCAGGCGTTCCCGAAGTTCAACAGCAGTCTGGATCCCGAGACCAACGAACTGGTTTACAAGAAGTACTACCACATCGGCTGTGCGGTCGATACGCCGCACGGGCTGCTGGTGCCAGTGGTGCGGGACTGCGACCGCAAGAGCATCCTCGACATCGCTGCCGATCTGACGGATCTTGCGCTCAAGGCACGGGAGAAGAAGCTGCCGCTGGATGCCATGCAGGGGGCGACCTGCACGGTGACGAACCTGGGCGGCATTGGCGGGACGGCCTTCACTCCGATCGTGAATTATCCCGAGGTCTGCATTCTCGGTATGGCCCGGTCGCAGAACGAACTGAAACTGGTCGACGGGGAAGTCGTCGAGCGGATGTTCCTGCCGGTTGCCCTGTCGTATGATCACCGGGTGATCAACGGGGCCGATGCGGCTCGCTTCCTGAGCGCTTTCTGCAACATGCTCGCCGATCCCTTCCAGCTTCTTTCGGCGATCTGAGGTCAGAAGGACGAGTGGAGTTGCCAGGCGCCGGTCGCAGCGGCGGAGGGATGGCTGCGCCGGATTCGCGGAGACGGATGCGGTGCCGCGAGTCTTTCAGCAGCGAGCGCTTTCTGACGGCGGGCCGCTTGTGTCCGATGGCCGGGGGCGACGGGTGCGTGGCGAGTGCCTTCCGGGCGGGACCGGATTGAACCGAAGCGTTATTGCGCGCGGTTGGGATTGAGGCTGGGAGGGTTGGCCTCGACGGAGCCGGTGTCGTCAGGCACTTCGAGTTCCTCCTGCAGGCGCGCCAGTTCGGCTTTCAGCTGCTTGACGACGTCGGCGTATTGCTCCTCGCCATAGAGGTTGCGCATTTCCCGCGGGTCGTTCTCGAGATCGTACAGCTCCCACTCGCCGAGGTTGTAGAAGTGGATCAGTTTGTAGCGGTCGGTCCGGACACCGCAGTGCCGACGAACCATGTGGGCGGTCTTTCGGTCGTTACGGAATTCGTAGTAGTGGTAGTAGTGTGACTTCCGCCAATTCTCCGGCGTCTCGCCACGGAGGAGCGGGACCAGGCTGGCGCCCTGCATGTCTGCGGGGATTTCGATGCCGGCGATATCGAGGAATGTTTCAGCGAAATCAATGTTGGAGACGATGGCGTCTGAGGTGGACCCGGGCGTGGTGACTCCGGGCCAACGGACCATCAGCGGCTGCCGATAGCTCTCTTCGTACATGAACCGCTTGTCGAACCAGCCGTGGTCTCCCAGGAAGAATCCCTGGTCGGAGGAGTAAATCACGACGGTGTTCTCGGCCAGTCCCGTCTCGTCGAGGAAGTCGAGCACGCGTCCGACATTGTCGTCGACCGAGGCGATACACCGCAGATAGTCCTTGATGTACCGCTGGTACTTCCACCGGACCAGGTCATCGCCTTTGAGATTCGCCTGGCGGAAGGCCTCGTTCTTCGGGCCGTAGGCGGCATTCCAGGCGGCCAGTTGCTCCGGGGTGAGATTACGTGGTGGTACCAGCTTGAGATCCCGCTGGTTCAGCGTGTTGCGGATGGTCATATCCTGTTCGCGGGCGGCGCGTCCGCGAGTGTGATAGTCGTCGAAGAGGTTGTCCGGCTCGGGAATCTCCACGTCGTCGTACAGAGCGAGGTGCTCAGGTCCGGGGGCCCATTCGCGATGCGGCGCCTTATGCTGGTACATCAGCATAAAGGGTTTCGAGGTGTCGCGTCCGTTGCGGAGCCACTCCAGCGCGAGATCGGTAATGATGTCGGTTGTGTAGCCTATATGCTGGACGCGCTCCTGTTTCCCCGAGCCGTCGGCATCCCGCAGCATGCGCGGGTTGTAGTAGGGGCCCTGACCGATCAGGACTTCGCTGTAGTTGTAGCCTTGGGGAGCCAGGTGCTCACCCAGATGCCATTTGCCAATCACGGCTGTGTGATAGCCCGCTTTTTGCAGCAGCTTGGGGAAGGTCTGCTGCCTGCCGTTGAAGCGGTCTCCGTTCATCCTGAAACCATTCAGATGGCTGTACTTCCCTGTCTGGATGACGGCACGGCTGGGGCCACAGAGTGCGTTCGTACAGAAGCAGTTTTGAAACAGCATGCCTTCCCGGGCGATGCGATCGAGATGAGGCGTCTGGTTGATCTTTGAGCCGTAGCAGCTCAGGGCGTGTGCCGCATGATCGTCGGTGAAGATAAACAGGATGTTCGGTCTCTCTGCGGCGTGAGCCGAGACGGTTATGAGGAGCAGAAGGGCGATCGTGAGCAAGCGGAGCATGATGATGCCTGGCGGTCTCAAGGAGACGGTAATGGGCCGGTGGCGGGAGACGGATCAGCGATTGCTACGCTAACGGGCTGCCTGCGGTGGGTTCAACCTTGGCGCGCTCAATTGGCCGGATGTGTCCGCTAAAGGCCACACGGCGGGTGTCGTAAATCAAGTGGCATGCCGTCACGACGATGAGTCGCATCGGCAGGTGCGTGGAACTGGAGGCTCTGCTGCGGATCGCATGGTTGTTCGCCCCCCGCGCGAGTGCAGCGTCCCCCAAGCGCGAGGTCACTGGCGCGCAGCGAGACCGACGACGCCACCGGGGGCGAACGAACTCTACGCCCCCTGCTGCACGAGGCGCCCCCTGCTGCACGAGCCAGGGGAGGCTGCACGAGCCAGGGGAGAGAGTTGAACCGGAGCCGGCAGGAGGCCGGTGAGCGATGCCGGCTCCGTGTACCACCGCCACGGCGGGGAAGTGCCGATGCGGTCGCGAACCTCAGAGAACCGGCCTCAGGGATTTTCCGCCGGCTGTGCAGAGTCTTCGCCGGTCTCGGCGACGTTCTCCTGCAATTCCCTTTGCCGTGCCTCCTCGCGGAGTTCTTTCAGCCGCAGCTTCTGTCCCTGGGTCAGTGCGGCTTCCATGTCTGCGTCGCGCTGGGCCGTCAACTGGTCGATCTGCCGCTGCAACTCTGCGATCTTCACATCGTAGCGGTCACGGATCTCGTAAAGGGTCTCGCGCTGCTTCTCACTCACTCCCAGCTTGCCGAAGTAGGTTGGCAGAGGCTTGCGCCGGGCGGCGTCTGCCTCCTCCGCCGGACCTTCGGACTGGGCGATCAATCCTCCGGAGGCGAGGACCAATAACCCGATCAGACAACACATCGCCGCGGCAGGTGCATGGAACTTCATGATCGTTCTCCGGGCGCGGGGTTATGCGGTGGCAGATCCTGTCGAGGCGATTGTGGTCAGGTGTTCGCCTCATTGCCTGTACCCACCGCGAAATGGCGCTGCCGATAACGCATCAATCGATGCGCTCCAGCGGCGCAGGAAAGAAGTCTGGATTCAGAGCTGAGCGC
>CAZUXX010000437.1:0-3978 GCA_964624215.1 uncultured Planctomycetaceae bacterium | reverse complement strand
GCCCGGTCACTACGCGTCACCCACTTGACATCTGCCAGTGGCAGTGGCAATCCGCATACCATGCGCAACGGATCCTGCCAGCAAGATGCAAGGTATTGCCTGAACACGAGTTACCGGAGTTGGTTCGTTAACGTGGTTAGTGCCATATTGGCACTTCCTGCCGCGAAGGCAAGTTGATTTTTTGTGGGTGCCAAATTGGCATGTCAGAGCTCGTTATACGGAACCTCGAAAAACCGATCCAGAGCCTCACGCGAGAAGTTCCCCGTCTGCAACCCCTCGCGCAGCCAGCGCACCCGCTGCTCCGAAGTCCCGTGGGTGAAATTCTCCGGGACGACGCGACCCGTTGCTCGTCGCTGTAACAGATCGTCCCCGATCTGCTGCGCCGCCCGCAGACCCTCCTCGATGTCGTTCTCTTCAAGAACGGCGAACTCCTTGTTGGCGGCATACGCCCAGACCCCTGCCAGGTAGTCAGCCTGCAGTTCCAGCCGCACCGACATCTCATTCGCCTGCCGCTCTGAACCGCTCCGGCGGGCCTCCTGAACCAGCTCGTTGTATCCCAGCAGGTTCTGGATGTGGTGCCCGACTTCATGTGCGATCACGTAGGCCTGGGCGAAGTCACCCGGTGCCCCCAGCTCCCGGTCTAGCTGATCGTAAAACGACAGGTCGATATACACCTGACTGTCCGCCGGACAGTAGAACGGACCCATCGCCGCCTGCCCCTGACCACAGGCAGTCTGAGTCGTCCCCCGGAAGATCTCCAGTTGAGGCGGCTGGTACGTCGCCCCCTCCTTCTGGAACTCATCCTGCCAGACATCCTCTGTCAAAGCCACGATCTTCCGTACAAAGACGACCTGCTCTTCCTGCCGGGCTTCTTCTTCGGGGGAAAGAGCAGCCTGTGGCTGCTGACCCGCCTGCTGCCCGACGACCCGGAGAATGTCCAGCAGGTTCCCCCCCGACAGCCAGACCAGACCGACTGTCAGAAGCAACCCCAGTCCTCCCCCCGCGATCATCTTCGGGCCGGACCGGCGCGAATCGCGGACATTGCTGCTCTGCCGAATCCCGCCGAGTCGCATGCGACTTCTCCAAAAATGGTCCGCTGGCGCGCCTGGAGTTGCTGCGACGGTTCTAACATCACCGCACAAAATGCCAAGGGGTCACCCACAAGTGAACCGGTCACAGGGCCGGCTCACACCCCACTTGCCGAACCCCTCCCGGCCATCTCTTCAGCATCACTCACGAGCACCCGCCGACCGCCTGCGATCGAACACGCCGTGGAAACCGTTGCGTCGCACGCGTCGACGGCATTCGTCGCGACATGACGGCCCGCCGTGACCACCGGGGGCCCACCACTCCCGGGTTTGAAAAAGCACTTGCCCGATGAGCTCAGTAGCCTTCGGGCGGGAGTGTTCACAGCGATGGGAGGCCAGGCGACCCGCGTGTCACCACCAGCGTCAGCGCCGTCTACGGCGACGACCGGTCCCGCGGCTCAGCCGGCTCCTCAGCATCGTCATCACCCGCTTGAAGCAGACTCGATGTCGGCGCCGGCTCCTCCGGGGAAACCGTTGGACTGACCGACAACACACCCCGCTCCGAGACAGGTGCCCCCCCCTGGTCACCACCGAGAGTGACCAGCACGACGACGCACGCTGCAATCATCACCGCAAGGGGAGACCAGTGCTTGACCGTCTGCACACTTTTCTCGACCAGCGTCGGCCCGGCAGGCCGGTCGAGCGACTTCTGCACCGACGGCCACACACTCGAAGTCGAATCCCACGTCCCCGCTGCCGGCAGACCACTCAGCACCGCGAACGCCGACTTCAGCGACCGGTAATGGGCACGGCAACTCCGGCATTGAGCAAGGTGCTCGCGCAGCTCCCGACGCTGGACGGCATCATCAAGATCACCGCCCACCAGCAGGGCCAATCCCGATTTCGCGTCGCGGCACGTCATGATCAGTCACTCGCAAAGGCCGGTCGTTTCACGTCTCTGTCCACGCTTGCCCCCTACTTCTCACTCCGCCGTTCCCACAACTCCCGGAAGCGGTTGCGCGCCTCCGCAAGTCGCCAGCGGACCGTCGTTTCTTTCCGATTGAGGATCGCCGCAATCTCCGACGTCGAAAAGTTCTCGAGATCCCGCAGGATCAGAACCGTCCGGTACTTCTCCGGCAGCTTCTCCAGCAAATGCCGCACTTCCCGCGCCGTGTCATCTGCCATCCGCGGGTCCGGTGACGCCGGCTCCGGCACGTTTGGCGTACTCGAGAACACACGGCCGAGAATCCGTCGTCGACACTTCCGAAGCCAATCGAGCGTCAGGTTCACCCCCACCTGGAACAGCCACGGTCCGAAACGTCGCGAAGGATCAAACTGATCCAGCCGCCCGTACACCCGTAGAAACGTCTCCTGCACGAGATCCTCGACCTGATCCGGATCGCTGACGAACCGCATCAGCACGCCGGTCAATCGCCGCTCGTACCGAACCACCAGCTCCCCGAAGGCGTCGCGATCGTGTCGGGCCAGTTCAACCAGTCGCGCATCGCTCAGGGCCGAATGCGCCGGAGCGTCGGGCAGCGTCGATCGATCTTGTTCCTGCACAGCCATCGGCCAGCGGTCCTGAGAGGGATCTCTGCCCGAGTATACGGCTCGCGAGCACCGATCCGTTGGACCTTCCTGTCCAATTTCCTCAGCCGTGATATGCGCCGATCGGCGTCCGCTCACCCCTCGGCCGAAGCATCACGTCGATGGGCACTCGCGATCTGCGTCTGTGCCACTTCGATCGCCTTCAGAATCCCTCGCGCCTTGTTGAGCGTCTCCGCGTACTCCAGCGACGGGACACTGTCGGCCACAATTCCCGCTCCCGCCTGCACATACGCCGTGTTCCCCTGCAGTACGATCGTCCGCAGGGCAATACAGGTGTCCATGTTGCCGGTGAAATCGATGTAGCCGACCGCCCCGGCATACGGGCCGCGACGGTGTCGCTCGAACTCGTCGATGATCTCCATCGCCCGGACCTTGGGGGCACCCGAAACGGTTCCCGCCGACAACCCGGCTCGCAACGCGTCCAGCGACGACATCCCCTCGCGGAGTTGCCCGGTGACATTCGACGTGATGTGCATCACGTGGCTGTAGAACTCAACCTCCATCAGATCCGACAGCCGCACACTCCCGTAGCGGGCGACACGTCCCACGTCATTCCGGGCCAGATCTACCAGCATCACATGCTCGGCCCGTTCCTTCTCGTCGGCCAGCAGTTCTTCCGCCAGCGCACGGTCCTCGGCTTCCGTCGCTCCCCGGCGACGCGTTCCCGCCAGCGGGCGGATCGTCGTCTCGCCATCCTCGACCCGCACCATGATCTCCGGCGAGCTCCCGATCAGCTCTCCGTTGCGGGTTCTCAACAGGAACATGAACGGACTCGGATTCACGACCCGCAAGGCGCGGTAGATGTCCATGGCCGACGCCGTCGTCTCGACCTGCAGTCGCTGGCTCAGCACGACCTGGAAGATGTCTCCCGCCCGGATGTACTCCTTGCACCCCTCGACCGCCTGCTCGAACTCGGCCTGTTCGAAGTTCGATGTCCACGGCAGCGTCGGGTCCCCCGCCGTTTCAATATCAACTGCCTCCAGATCCCGGTCATGCCGCTGGAGCCGGCGGCAGAGTTCGTCAATCCGCTCGCACGCACGGTCGTACTCCCCTTCCAGATCGTCCGTGTCGGTCCGCGCGTGAGCGACGACAAGCACCGTCTTGCGAATGTGGTCGAAGATGACCATCGGGTCATAGAAGGCGAACGACATGTCCGGCAGATGCCGGTCGTCCTCCGGGGCATTTGGCAAATGCTCCGAGTAGCGAACGACGTCGTAGCCCGCATAGCCGACCGCTCCGCCGCAGAAGCGGGGGAAGCCCGGACGATGCAGCGCCTGATAGTCGCCCTGCAGTGCTTCCAGCTCGCGCAGCGGGTCATCGACCCTCCGCCGCTCACTCTCAC
>CAZUXX010000436.1:0-3981 GCA_964624215.1 uncultured Planctomycetaceae bacterium | reverse complement strand
GAGGACGGTCTGTTCGGAATACCGGGCGAGGTTCCAGCTCTTCACCGAGCTGTCCAGACCGGCGGACAGCAGCAGATTCTCGTCGGACGGCGAGAAGGCGACCGCCTGCACCGACATCCCGTGTCCCCGGAGTGTCTGCGACAGGCGTCCCTCGTTCAGATCCCAGACCTTGAGCGTGAAGTCGTCCGAGGCCGAGACCAGTCGCGTCGCGTTTTCCGAAAACTGCAGAGCCTGAATCGCATTCGCATGCGCCCGTTCGCTCCCTCGCCGGATCAGCCGGTACTGACCGGACGCATTGCCGGTCTGTTCGTCGACCAGACTGGTGTACTCGACCTCCTCCGAACTGGCCTCGGCCTGTGCCTGGCGCCGACCGGAGAGCGAACTCAACTGGCGGTCGATCGCCGCTCCGTAATTGAGCGGGCGAATCTTCTCCCGCTCCCACACATACAGATGACCATCGGCCGAGCCGGTGGCCAGGCGTTGACCATCGGCTGTGATTGCAATCGAGAGGACCGGACTCGCGTGGGCTGTAAAGTCACCGAGTTGACGAAATTGCATTCCCTCCGCGCCGGACTCCAGCTCCCACACGACGGCGCGGCCACTCCGGTCGTCTGCAATCGCGGCGGCGACGATCAGAGGAGAACTGCCCGCCACTGCGAAATCCTCCACCGGGGCGATGTGCCACGCAACGGCGATTTCTTCTCCGGCGGTCGTCTGCAGCCGAACCGTCTGATCCAGCGAGCCGGAGAGCAGGGTCCGGTTGTCGATGAACCGCACCTTCGACACCCCCAGCGAGTGGGCCTTGAGTGCGCGCAGCTCCCGTCCCGATTCCAAATCAAACAGTCGCACCGTCCCGCTTGCGTCTCCGGCAGCAAGCGTGGACTGGTCCGGTGAGAGGTCAGCCGAGGTGATCTCACCGTCGAGGACGAGTCGGCGCCCCTCGTCGGGCGTGGCCTCTCCGTCCTGCGCAATGCTCAACAACTGGACCAGACCCCCTTCGAGGACGGCGACCGCTCGCTGCCCGTCACGCGAGAACGTCACATCCCGCGCCGGCTGCTGGGTGTTGACGTCGGAGGTAGCCTGGGTCGCCTGGTGCATCAGCCGCGACCATTCCCACCCGCGGAAGGGTGCCATCTGCGGGTCATCCTTGAGTTCCAACAGCGCCTGGCGGGCCCCCTCGAATTCGTTCTGGTCGATTCGTGCCTGGGCCAGTCCGATCTTCGCCAGATACGTCTGGTACTGCGCTTCACGCCGGGCGGCGATTTCCAGTTCCTTGGCCTCCTTCTCCGCCTTGGCAGCCGCTTCGGCCGCACGCTGGGCGATAACCGCTTCTTCCTTCGCAAGTTTCTCGGCTTTGGCGGCCTTCTCGGCGGCTTCCTTGGCCTGGAGGGCCTCGTTCTTTGCAATGAGTTCGGCTCTGGCTGCTTTCTCCGCTTTTTCCTTCTGCGCAATGGCATCCAGCTTGGCCTGGGTTTCTGCCTCTTTCGCCTTCTTCTCCGATTCGGCCGCGGCCTCCGCCTGCCGCTGAGCGGCGATTGCGAGTTCCTTGGCCTTCGTCTCCTCTTCTCTGGCCTTGACAGCAGCCAGCTGCGCCTTGATCGCGGCCTCTTTGGCTCGTTCTTCTTCTTCGCGGGCCAGCTTCTCTGCGGCCGCCGCGTTCAATGCCGCGATTCGGGCTTCTTCTGCCTTTTCCTTGGCTTCCCGCTCGGATTCCGCCAATTGCTCGGCCTGTTCTTTCAGGGCGATGGCACGGTTTTTGGCCTTCTCCTCATCCCGCCTCGCTGCGACGGCAGCGTCACGCGCCTGGTCGGCCAGCAGCTTCTCCCGCGCGATCTCGTTCTTCTGATTGTTGATGACCGCCAGCGCTGCCGACCCGCCGACAATGATCACCGCGACCAGCGCAATTGCCGTCCGCTTCATCCACGCCAGGCGCGCCATTCGCGAGTTCTGCTCTGCCTGCGCCTGACGCAGCCGGGCGACAATCGGCTGATGCGCTTCAACCTCCTCATCGAGCAGCGAAAGTCCCAGCTCGAAGTCTCCACGCCCCAGAGCCGCCCCGGCATAATCGACCTGGGCTTCCGCCAGACCTTCCCGCGCCGACTGGTTTCCGTCCCACAGGTCGAGCGCCTGTTCGAACCCGAACATGGCCCGTGCGTAGTCGGCGTATTCGCCCGTCCCGCGGGCATGATGCAGGTCCGCCCGCGCCCGCGTGGCAATGCCAATACTCTCGGCATGTTCGAGGTACTCGCGAACCGCCTGCTGGAAGGCCTGAACCGTCGGATACCGGTCTTCGGGCCTGGTGGCCATCGCCTTCAGGGCGATGTCCATCAGCTCACCCTGGTGCTTCGAATCGTCAATCTTGTTCGTCGCCGCGGCTCGCAGGCACTGGCTGACGTTCGAACCCGAGTGAGGGGGACGTCCCGTGATCACCTCGTACAGCATTGCACCGATCAGGTAGATATCGGCGGCAGGTCCGATCCGGTTGATAGGGCCGGTCGCCAGCTCCGGTGCCATGTAGGCGGGCGATCCCCCCAGACTGGTCGCGCGACGGATACTGCTGTTCTTGGTGAACTCGTCCGTCGTCAGTGCCAGTCCCCAGTCCATCACCAGCACGACGCCGAATTCACCGAGCATCACGTTCTCGGGCTTCAGATCGCGGTGCACCACTCCCCGCGAGTGGGCAAACGCCATCGCGTCGCAGACCTTCAGCAGCACATCGAGGTTCTGCGACAGCGAGTTCTTGCGGATCACCTTGGACCACGGCGTCCCCTGAACCCGCTTCATGGAATAGAAGACGGTCCCGTCCTGAGTCGCCGCCACGTCATAGATCGGGACGATGTTCGGATGTTCCAGATCCCCCGTGACAACCGCTTCTGAAAGAAACTGGGCCGCACGGTGTTCCCGGATCGTCTCCAGCCGCCCGCTCTGCTGCAGCCGTTGGGATTCCTTGTCCGGGATCGGCTTGATCACCTTCAACGCCACGTGGCGGTTCAACGAGGTCTGGCTGGCAAGGTAGACCGCCCCCATGCCCCCTTCGCCCAGCTTCGCCTCCAGCTGGTAATCGACCGGAGCCCCGATCGCCGGATCCCCTTGCACCAGCGTCCGGGTCTGGATGTTCAGCCCGATCTTGCTCCCGGTCGAGTGCCCGCTGCGTGACCGCCCGGCACCCGATCCCAGCTCTGCCTGCGATCCCAGCGCACTGCGGACGACATCTTCCCAGTGCTGGCGATCCAGCGAGTCCAGTGACCGGGGGTTGATCGTCTGCCGGACGTTCGACCCCCGGAGGATCCTCGCATCGACCTCCTCGAAACTGTCGGACAACAGGGTGCGCGAATCGTCGCCGGACTCGTCGGAAACGATCGTCTGATCCCCACCTCCACCCCACCGGACTTCCTCCGGATCGGTGATCACCGTCCGCTGGATTTCATCCGAATCCTGCGGGCTCGGGGGCCGGCTGCCCGGACCGGATCGTTCAGACGACAGCGTATTCGCATTCAGATCGACCGGTGCATCAAATTCGTCAGAGACAAACGTCTGCAGCTCGTCGGCCGCCGGAGCATCAAATTCATCCGACTGGATCGTCCGCTCGTTCGCGTCAAAAGGACCACCCGTCGGCTCGGCAAACTCGTCCGATGCAATCGTCCGGTCGACTCCGGTCGAGTCGTCAGACGTCGCCGGCCCTTCAAGTTCGTACGTGACGAGCGTCTGCGACGAATTCATGCGGGGCGATCGTCTGATCGATCGGGACGACTTCAATCTCCGACGACGACTCCCCGGAATCATCCAGCTGCACCGTCTGCATCTCCGGTGCGACCGGAGAGTCCGTCGACGGATCCTCCTCGGACGGACTCTGTGCGGCGGCAGCCTCCCCCTCGTCCTCATCCTTCTTCCCGCACGTGAAGAACATTCGCTGCGAATCGTCCCCCGACTCGGGAATCTCCGGCAGGGAGAACTCGGGAACCGACTGCTGGCTTTCCACCC
>CAZUXX010000435.1:0-3989 GCA_964624215.1 uncultured Planctomycetaceae bacterium | reverse complement strand
CCGGCGTCCGGATCCTGCTGAACGTCCGCGGGATCTGCTGCCTGCGGCCGGGGGTCAAAGGGCTCAGCGAGAACATCGAAGTCATCAGCATCGTGGATCGACTGCTCGAGCACGCGCGGATCATCAGCTTTCATCACGGCGGCGATCCCCGCGTCTACCTTGCCAGCGCCGACTGGATGCCGCGAAACCTCGATCGGCGGATCGAACTGCTGGTCCCCGTCGAGGATCCCCGTTGCCGCGACCGACTCGTCAACATCCTGCAAACCTATTTCCAGGACAACACCAAAGCCCTCCGGTTGCTCCCCGACGGCAATCACCAGCGGCTCACCCCCCCCTCACCTGCGTCTGCCGTCCGCGCCCAGCAGGTTCTCTACGAGCAGTGCCGCGCCGCTGCTCTCGATGCCCGGCATGAACGGTTGACTCACTTCATTCCGCACCGCCCCACCGAAGCGGACGACGACGTATGAAACGTCTCCTGATCGTTCGACATGCGAAGGCCGTGGCTGCCGCTCCCGGACTGCATGACTTCGATCGTCCGCTCAGCGATCGGGGCCGCAAAGACGCACGGCGAATCGGCCGGGAAATCGAACAGCAGCATCTCCTGCCCGAACTCGTCCTGGTCTCGTCGGCAGCGAGGACGGTTCAGACTCTCGAAGGGATGCGTCCTCATCTGCCCCAATCGCTACAAACGCTGCAGTCCGACGAGCTGTATCTTGCACCGCCGGGCATCTGGCTCAGCGGTATTCTCGCGGCCGATGCCTCGGTGCAGACGTTGCTTTGCATTGGGCACAATCCCGGGTTGGAGCAACTCGTCGCCCACCTGAGTGGCTCCCGACACCGCTTACCGACGGCGGCCCTGGCGGTCTTCGATGTCGGCGAAAACTGGTCCACTGTGACGACAGAAGCGACACTTCTGGACGTCGTCCGCGTCAAGGATCTGCCGGATCACAACCCGTCCTGACTGCCAGCTGCACAAGTGGCGAAAACTTCAGCGATCCGGCAGTCTCAGACGGTTAGTCAGGGAGCCCTTTCCTCACCGGAACAACCCGGCCCGGGATCACGGCAACCCCCGATTCAGCGAGCGAATCGTCGACTCATTCTTTGACTCGGTCGCTCCAGCGGGCATATCTCTGCAGACGAACGCAACGCGTTCCCCCCCTTGTTCCGCTGAGAGGACGATTCATGCGACACCTGTTGATCGCCGTTGCCGCTATGGCTCTTGTGACTGTCTGCCAGGATGCCGAAGCCGGACGCCGTGCCGCCAACCGCGGCTACTCGTACAGCTACTCAAGCCCGGGCTACACCCAGTCGTACCGCTATACCTATCCGAGCAGCTACAGTTACAGCAGCTCCAGCTATCGCCGTCCGGGACTCTTCGGCGCGATCATGGAGTTCGAGCGCCGCAAGAATGCCTTCCTCTTCGGTCGCTGAGTTTCAAACGCAGCGGTCGGCTCTCAATCGCGCCGTACGCCGGCCAGTGCGTTCGGTGCTTCGGCAAAGTGTGCTGAGCTCAATAGGCGGGCCGACAATCGGGAACTTCCGGAGTTACTGAACGGGCAGGCGTCCCGCGCCACCCGCTTTCTGAATAAACAACACGGCTCGTTGGCCCTTGCGGTCAGCGAGCCGTGCTCGTTTCTGTCGAGCGCACAACGCTTTTCATCTCTCGGGCGCTGGGGCGTCAGGGGCAGTCCAGCGGATTTCCCGAATTTTTCCAACTCTCTTCGGCAGGCGTGCTAACCTTGACGCGTCCACGTCTGTTATTGCGTTTCCCTGTGTCATCATTCTCACGCATCCAAAGACCCGGTTGTCTGCCGGGGCCGATGTCTCAGTTTCGACGGTGGCTGGTATGAGCTTTCTGAAGACGTTCACCGGCCACGATGATGGCACGACCGCCGTCGAATACGCTGTTCTGCTCGCTCTGATCGTGCTGACCTGCGTGATCGCGATCTCCGCTTTCGGCAGTGCGACCGGAGGTCTCTGGTCCAACAGCACCGCACAGCTCGAAGCTGCCGGCTTCTGAATTCCAGCGGCATTCCGGGATTGCATCCTCCGCCGGTGCGTGGCATCGTGTCGAACGAATGCCGGTTTGTCAGATCGCACTCGGAGGCAACCTGGGCGAGACCGCCCGCACGTTCGACGCTGCGCTCACGCGATTGTCAGGTTGTCCCGATGTCCGGGTGATTGCACGCAGCGCGTGCTACTCAACAGCCCCCATGGGGGCCTCGGCAGGCGGTCAGTATCTCAATGCCGCTGCTACGATCGAAACGCACCTGCAGCCCCGACAGCTTCTCGACCTGCTGCAGCAGATCGAAATCGACGCCGGACGCACCCGGACGATTCGCTGGGGACCGCGGCTACTCGATCTCGATCTCGTCCTGTACGGCGAGGAGATCATCACGGCCCCCCGGCTCGTCCTCCCGCATCCTGCCTGCTGGTTCCGTCGCTTCGTCCTCGATCCGCTTTTGGAAATCGCTCCCGACGTACGGCATCCGCTCCTCGGCGAAACGGTCCGCCAGCTTGTCGAACGACTCAGTGAGAGGCCCCTTCCCGTCCATCTCACGTCGTGCGAGTCAGATCTCTCGAGGGCGCTCACAGCGCAGTTCCGCGTTCGTCTGTGCGATCACACACACGGAGCAGCCCTGAGCTTCGATGTGCAGCGCCGGGAGGTCCGCCGATGCACCAGTCACGGTGCGGCCGTCTGCAAGCTCACTGGCGACATCGATCAGGCAATCAGGGATGTGCTGACGGCAGCACTCGATGAGCCCCGGCGTGTCGATTGAACATCATGTCCCGCCGCCCGATGATCGGACGACGCATTCCTTCCTGATCACGAGCGAGCCATGTCCCGCCGACTGCCTCTGCTGATTCTGTTCCTCGTCGCGAAGATCGGGGTCCTCCCCGCTGCCGAGAGACCGCACATCGTCCTCATCATGTGCGATGACATGGGGTTCTCCGACATCGGTTGTTACGGCGGTGAGATTCGCACCCCCAATATCGACCGGTTGGCGCAGCAAGGGCTTCGATTCACTCAGTTCTACAACAATGCCAAATGCACCACGACCCGCGCCTCGCTGATCACCGGCCTCTATCCGCGCCCCTCAGGAGGTCTGCTCAAGTCGAACATGCTCTGCATCCCGGAAGTGCTCGCTGAAGCCGGGTACAGGTCCGTGCTTACCGGCAAGTGGCATCTCGGAAGCAAGGCGCCCGATCGACCGGGGGATCGCGGCTTTGACCATGCGTACGGCCTGCTGGATGGCTGTTGCAACTACTTCAACCCCGCCCGCCCCGATCCGGATTTCAAAGGGCGCCGCGTTCGCTGGTTCGGAGAAAACAACGAGCGGATCACCACATTTCCCGACGACTTTTACACCACCGACGCCTTCACCGACCGCGCGCTCGAGGCGATTGACGAGGCGGCTCAGTCGCAACAGCCGCTGTTCCTGCACGTCTGCTACACCGCACCCCACTACCCGCTGCACGCGCCGCCGGAAGACATCGCCCGCTATCGCGGAAAATACCGCGAGGGCTGGACGGCACTGCGACAGGCGCGACATCAGCGGCAACGCGCCATGGGACTGATCGATCCCGCATGGAAACTCCCCGGTCCCGACCCCGAGGTTCCCGACTGGGACTCACTCAGCGACCGGGAGCAGGACTATTACGACCACCTGATGGCGACCTACGCCGCGATGATTGACCGGATGGACCAGAACATCGGTCGTCTCCTCCAGCGGCTCGAGCAGCACGGTCTGGCAGAGAACACCCTCGTGATGTTTCTTTCCGACAACGGAGGCTGTGCGGAAAAGCCGGGCGGGATCGATACAGCTCGGACACCCGGCATTGAAGAGACCTATACCGCCTGTGGTCCAGGGTGGGCCTACGCGCAGAACACCCCGTTCCGACGGTTCAAGTCGTATGCGCACGAAGGCGGCATCGCGACGCCTCTCATCGTACGCTGGCCCGGCCGGGTCCAACCAGGCAGCGTCACC
>CAZUXX010000434.1:3379-3997 GCA_964624215.1 uncultured Planctomycetaceae bacterium | reverse complement strand
GTTTGCCTGTGTGCGACGGCCCTGTTGCTGAGTCTGACGCGGCGTGTCGAGCATGGCAGCCGGGGGCTTGAGGAGATCACGCTTCGGGATGCCGTCATTGTGGGGGGCTTTCAGGCGATTGCTCCTTTGCCGGGGATTTCGCGATCGGGGAGCACGATCTTCGGAGGTCTGGTTGCAGGCCTGAGCCGTGAAGCGGCGACCCAGTTTTCGTTTCTGATTGCGATTCCGGCCATTCTGGGGGCGACGGTGCTCTATAGCCGGGAGCTGCTGGAGACGGGTTTGGGAACGTCGCCGGGGCCGATGCTGCTGGGGACGGTCGTTGCGTTTGCGGTCGGCGTCGTGGCGCTGAACTGGCTGCTGCGGATCGTCAAACAGCAGCGGCTGGCGGTCTTTGCGTGGTATTGCGCTGTGGTCGGAGTGAGCACGATCCTCTGGCAGGTGGTGAGCTGGTCGCCGGATGCTGCCGCGATTGCAGGACAGTGAGCCTGTCGCGGAGCGTTGTGCGTGGCCGGGGTGTTCAGCGTGCTGCGAGGGCAGCGACTGTGAGGCCGACGACGAGGGCCGCGAGGACGGCGAGCGTGATCTTGATCCAGCTGTAGGGGCGCTGTCCCTGCACTT
>CAZUXX010000434.1:0-3369 GCA_964624215.1 uncultured Planctomycetaceae bacterium | reverse complement strand
CACCCGCTGCATTGAAGCTGCCCGTATACTTGGCGTTGATGAAGACCTGGTAGACGTGTTCGTGGTAGCGGAATGGCATCAGCCACACGGGCAGCAACAGGTGCTTGAACGTGATGGCGTCGCAGCGGGTTTTGATGTTCGAGATCCGCTGTTTGTCCCCTCCGATCCTGCGGCGGACTTCGCGTTCGATTGCGGCGTCGATCCGCTCGCGGGCGAGGAGGAATGCACGGTCGAGCTCGACGTCGTAGGTGCGTGCGATGTGCCCGGCGAGGATCTGTTGCGTGAAGGGCATGCAGTCGCGCAGCGGCCACGGTTCGAGTTCCTGGAGAAACTCGCGGGGGAGTCCTTCGGACCCGATGACGAGCACGTCGTCGAAGAAGCGCTGGAAGCGGCCTGAAGCGGGATACCAGCGGGTGCGGGTCTCGGTACGGCGGTTCTTTCCGGTTCCGACGGTGACCCGGTAGTTTTCTCCCCGCTGTCCTGAGTAGGCGTTAAAGGTGGCGGTGTCGAAGGTCCAGTAGGGGAGATAGACCCCCTGGAAGTCCCCGTGGACGGCCTGGCTGATGAAGTCGTTGGGAGCGAACCAGCGGGACTTCATCCACGCGGTGAGGTTTGCACGGGCCTGGCGATGATCGATGAAGAAAGGGAGTACAGCATCGACCGGGACACGCTGCGTGGCGGTGTGGACTTTTTCCCGCTGGATGGGGCTGGCGCAGTACGGGCACTTTGTGCTTGTGAGCGTGCCGGTGAACTCGACGGTCCCTCCGCAGGATTCGCAGCGAACTTCCGAGAGTCCCTCGATCTGGAGTTCGACCCCGGAGGCACGCCGCTGGCGGAGCCGCTCGAGCATCTCGCGGTAGTCGTTCTCGCGAATCCCGGCCTGGGGATCGAGGACGATCTCGCGTTCGTGGCCACAGAACGGGCACTTGAGTTTCTGCTGCCCGATGTGGAATTCGAGGTCGGCTCCGCACTGTTCGCAGGGGAAGATGCGTCCGCGGCCTTCGTCTGTCGTCTGGCCGGCCAGATCGGAGCGGCCGAGAGTCTCGACCGTTTCGATGGAGGGGATATCGTCCGGGAGCGGGGAGGGCCCGGATGAGGGATCGGGTGACGACGGCGGGGACGGAGGGGGTGACGGCGGCGGCGGTGGTGGCGGAGACGATTCACGGCCGGTCATCGGTCAACTCCGGAAACGAAGTGCCCGACCATACGGACCCTGCCCGTGTGCCGCAACATTGAAGCCGGCCGATCCGGGGCGCAGCGGCAGCGGTGGCCCTGAAAACGGGTTGCTGCGCCGGCAGAGATGGGGTCGCTCAGCCTTCGATCTCGATGCGGTTGAGGGCGCTGCGGAGCAGCGGCCCGAAATCGTGCTTGCCGGGGTCGACGAACGTCAGGAGGGCGACGTCCTCTTCGTCGAGCTCGAGGGCCCCGAGCGACTGCGCCAGATCGGTGTCCTCACAGGCGAGTGCCCGGAGGAGGAAGGTTGGGAGGATGTCGAGAGGCATGACATCTTCGTACGACCCGATCGGGACGATGGCGCGGTGCGACCCCCGGAGGTTGGTCGTCATGGGGAAGCGGCGTCCATCGGCTGCGAAGCCGGTGGCGAACACGCGTTTGACGGAGAACTCGTCGAAGCCGATCCGCTGCCATCCGAGGAACTCGCGGTCGCGGCCTTCGAGCAGCACGGAGACCTGGTTGTGGTAGCGGCCGAGGTAGTCGAGGGGGGGAGTGGCCTGTCGTCCGGAGAGGACCGAGCCACTGATGATCCGGTTATCGCCCGGCTTGAGTTTTCCTTCGGTCAGTTCGGACAGCGAGGCGCCCAGTCGGGTGCGGTAGAGGATGGGCGAGGTGACCTGTGGCCCGGCGAGCGAGATCACCCGATCGGTCCAGAGATGTCCGGTCGCCATGAGTTTCCCGATGGCGATGACATCCTGATAGTTGATGTGCCAGACGACCTTGGTGGAGCTGACGGGGTCGAGGAAGTGGATGTGCGTTCCGGGCAAGCCGGCGGGGTGAGGGCCGTCGAACTCGTAGTGGGAGATAAAGTTCAGGTCGCGACCGGGAATGTCGGCACCGGGTGCGGTGCAGAGGTAGACGGTTCCGCCCGAGAGGTGCCGGATCGCGTGGAGCCCGTGGACAAAGTCCTGCGGGTGCTCGTTGATGATCAGGGCCGGGTTTGCCGCCAGGGGTTCGGTGTCGATTGCCTGGACGAAGATGGAGTGCGGGGTCGAGTCGGGAGCCGGGACGCGGCTGAAGGGCCTGGTCCGCAGGGCGGTCCAGAGACCGGCATGGAGGAGTGTGGTTCGCACCTGATCGGAGGTCAGGGATGCGAGATCAGCGTTCTTGAGTCCGGGGAACTCGAGACGTTCGTCTCCATCGAGTTCAATCACCAGCGACTGGAAGACGCGTTTGGCCCCGCGGTTGATTGCCTTGACGACCCCGGCACCGGGAGCGACGTAATTGATTTCGGGATGCCGCTTGTCGGTGAAGACCGGCTGGCCGGACTTCACGCGGTCTCCTTCGCGGACGACCATGGTCGGCTTCATGCCGCGGTAGTCGACGCCCAGCAGGGCGACTTCGCGGACGGCCGGGCCGTGTTCGATGCGTTGTTCCGGGACACCCGAAATCGGGACGTCCAGCCCCTTCTTCAGCCGAATGCAGTTCATGTGCGGTTCGCAGAGCTCTCGCGTTACAGGTCGCCCGCATCTTATCGAGCGGCGGAGATGGGGAAAGTGACCAGCGGCATGCGGGGAGAGATCGGCCGGTCCCTTCCCCGGGATTCCCACGCGTGAGAAGTGAGAGGATGGTTTGTAAGGGGGAGTCTGTCCGGCACTTGCGGCGGCGGGCGTCGCGGTTTGGAGCGCGAACGCTTTTCGTTCGTACGGGACCGAGGCAGGGATGCTGGCGGGGACGATCAGACGGGAAATGAATGGCGGGGCTGCCGGGTGATCGTGCCGGTGGCGTTACACGTGCGATGGATGCGCTCTAGACTGGAGGCTTCCTGAATTTCCGTCTTCGCCAGTGTCGCCGCTCCCATGCGTCTGATTCGATCTGTCGTCGTTTCGTGTCTGTGTCTGGTTTTCGGTCAACTGGCAGTCCCGGCGGTGGTGCTTGCCGAGGAGACGGATCTGCCGCGGGACTCAGGCGGGATTCCGTTCAATCCCGACTGGACTCCGCGTCCCGTCGAGGGGGCTGAGGTTCCGTGGTACATGCAGGAGACGGACAAGGACTGGGTGGATGGCCGGCTGCAGGAAATGGATACCGGCCGCACCTTCAATGCGACGTTCCGATACCGGCATGGCGATCGCGAGTTGCGGGCCCTGAAAGGGACTGCGGTGCGACTGGGGGATCGCGGCGAGGCGGCCATGCTGT
>CAZUXX010000433.1:0-4001 GCA_964624215.1 uncultured Planctomycetaceae bacterium | reverse complement strand
GGGAACGGCCGGTGAGGGTGGATGCCGGTTCGGGAGCGATACCGGACTCCATGCGCGGGGGTTGCTCGAGCTCGCGGGCCCGCTGCGGGCCGGATTGCCCTGGCGGGGGCTCGCTCAGAGGGGCAGCGGGAACAACAGGAGCGTTAGGTTCGACGACGACCGGAGCCGGTGCGGGAGCGATTTCGAGCGGTTCGGGGAGAGGGGCAGGAGCGAGGGGCGAGGCCATCTCGCCGCTGTCGGTGGTGACCCGCGGTGGCGGAGCTTCGGTGGCAACGGCGTCGGAGGACTTCGGAGAACCGAGCTGAGCCAGTTTCTCCAGAGCGGACGCGAGGTTGGCATCCTGCAGATTGAATTGCGGTTCGGGGACCGGGCGGATCGTGCCGTCGAGGTCGGGAACGCGAATCGCCCGACCGCACGTCGGACAATCGGTCACTGCCCCTGCCCGGGACCGGGAGATCCCGAGGAACTGCTGGCAATGCTGACAGCGAAACTTGATGGGCATAACGCGCGACCGGGAAAGACCGCTTCAACCATAGCGGACACAGCGGGTCTGCGGGAGCGTCGCCGCAGCTGCGGCGGAGCCAGGTGATTTCAGAAGAGACGCCAGCCGCGGTCTTAGCGCCCTGACCGCCGGTGGGAAGACAGGAGCAGTCGACAGACCTGGCGAGGGGAGTTACGTGCCGCGGTAGACAGCCCAGGACCGCGGCGTTTCCCACAGGCCGACTTCGATCACGGGGAGGTTACAGCTGATGGCGTGCTCGTAGATGATGCGGGCGATGTTCTCAGCAGTGGGATTGGTGTCGATGAGGTGCAGTGGCTCGCCGAGATCGCGCAGTACCGGGACAGCCGGGTCGTCGTGATGGAGAATCATCCGGTGGTCGAGCTGCTCGTTGATCCAGGTGGCGACGTGCTGCTTGACGTCGCCGAAGTCGCGGAGCATGCCCCGGTGATCGAGGGTTTCCGATTCGAGGACGATGACGGCGCGGCCGTTGTGGCCGTGGAGATTCCGGCATTTTCCGTCGTAATTGAGAAGCCGGTGACCGTAGCAGAAGTCAATCTCCTGATTGATCCGGTACATGAGCAGAAAATCCAGGGTCGCGGAGGTGCCGGTGCGGCTTACAATGCGGTGTGTGGACGGCCTCCGCCGCCGCGTCAACCGGCAAGAGTCATGATGCGCACTGTAGTCTCCCTGTTCCGGAGCGGCCACCCGTTGCCCCCGACGTCTGCGCACACTCCATCGCTCAGTCGCCAGGTGCTTCGCGCGTTCTGGGTGATGGTGACGATCACGGGGACGGCCGCTCTGCTGGCGGCAGTGTGGATGGAGTTTCTCGGGCGATCGTCACGGGCGGAGTTTCACGTTCCGCTGATGTTTGTGGTCACGACGCTCCTGCTGGTCGCCGGGAGCGGGTTTCTGCACCGGGGAGTTCTTGCGGTGCGACGCGAGCGGCAGCAGGAGCTGCGGAAATCTCTCGTCGTGGCAGCGATCGTCGGATGCCTGTTTACCGGTCTGCAAAGTTATGCGTTGTGGTCGATTATGCCGGCCGAACGAAGCACGCAGATGGCAAGCACCGGGGCGGCTCCGTTCGCGATCATGCTGGGGACGTTGCACGTCTTGCACTTTATGGTTGCGAATATGTTCTTGTCGTTTGTGACCGTTCAGGCGTTCGCACACCGCTATGACCACGAGTATTACTGGGGGCTGACCGTGTGTGCCTGGTTCTGGCACGGACTGGGAGTTGTCTGGGGGGCCATCTTCTTTGCGTGCCTGGTGATGGCTGGATGAGCCGGCACGATGGGGTGCTTTTGTCGAGGATCCGGCGAAGCGATGCACGCTGGTTCTTTCAGGATGGCGGCCGCCCCTGAGAACGGCTGCATGTGGTGATTCTGTCCCCGGGGGGCTTACAGCAACTTGAACACGTTTTCGCTGACTTCAGACACTCCGCTGCTTGTGACCGGTGGCTGCGGGTTCATTGGCTCGAACTTTGTCCGGATGGTGCTGGACGACCCGCAGGCTCCGCCCGTTGTGGTGCTGGACAAGCTGACGTATGCGGGAAACCCCGAGAACCTCGCCGACCGACGGGATGATCCGCGGCTGACGTTCATCAAGGGGGATATCTGCGACCGCCCGCTGGTCGATGAGCTGCTGAAGGAGCACCGGCCGCGGGGGATCGTTCATTTTGCAGCCGAGTCTCACGTCGACCGGAGCATTCTGGACTCGTCCCCGTTTATCCGCACGAATGTGGTTGGCACGCAAACACTGCTTGATGCCGCGCGGAGTGCAGGCATCGAACGCTTTGTGCAGGTCTCGACCGATGAAGTCTACGGATCGCTCGGGCCGACCGGACTGTTTACGGAGGAGACCCCGCTCGATCCGAGCAGTCCGTATTCGGCATCGAAAGCGGCGGGGGATTTACTGGCAATCGCGGCGTATCGCACGTTCGGGTTGCCGGTCCTCATCACGCGGTGCTCGAACAATTACGGTCCGTACCAGTTTCCCGAGAAGCTGATCCCACTGTTTCTGTCAAATGCCGCCGAGGACCAGCCGCTGCCGGTGTATGGAACGGGTGAGAATGTCCGGGACTGGATTCATGTGCTGGACCATTGCCGCGGGGTGCTGGCGGCGCTGACTCGCGGCAGTCCGGGTGAGGTGTACAACTTCGGTGGTCGCTGTGAACTGACGAATCTCGAACTGACGCGGCGGCTTCTTGATGCCTTGGGGAAGCCACATTCGCTGATCCGGTTTGTGGAAGACCGGCCGGGACACGATCACCGGTACGCGATTGACTGCACGAAGGCAGAGCGGGAGTTGGGATGGCAGCCAGCGATTCCGATCGAGGAGGGGCTGGCTGACACGATCCGCTGGTATGCCGAGCACCGCGACTGGGTTGCCCGCGTGCGTTCGGGAGAGTATCGAACGTTCTACGAACAGCAGTACGAACCCCGCCTGGGCCGCTGAGCCGCCCTGCCCTCTCAAAGAAGCCTGTATCGATGGATGCTGAAACGATTCTGTCCGTCCTGTTCCGCTGGATTCAAGTCGGCGTGGCAGTTGTGCTGGCGGGGGGTGCCGCGTTTTCGTGGCTGGTGCTTGTTCCGGCGGCGGCCGAGCTTCCGGATGCGGAGCACGCGGCGCTGAAGGAGCGGGTGCAGCGACGGTGGAAGCGGATCGTGATGATCGGCATTCTGCTGCTGCTGATCAGCGGGTTCTACAACTACCTGCAGGTTACGGCGCCGGCTCATCAGGGGGTGGGTCGCTACCACATGTTGATGGGCATCAAGATCCTCTTGGCGTTTGTGGTATTTTTCCTGGCGTCGGTGATGACGGGCCGCTCGGCGACGTTCGAGAAGATGCGTCAGCAGCCCGGGAAGTGGCAGTCGATTCTTGTGATTCTGGCGGGAGTCGTGATTGCGCTGGGCGGGGTGCTGAAGGTCGCTTTTCCCCCGGTGGCACCGCCGGCCGAGGTGGTGGAGTAGGTCACTTCCGGGACACCTGGCAGCGACGAGAATGGTCTTCGTCGCTGCCCTGCATGCATCGTGAGCGGTGCTTTTCCCTGAGACGTGCCGGCCTCCCGATGGAGCGGGAGGTGCTGCGCCCGGGAACCGCCTGCGACAGTGCCCGATCCTCGCTGCGCTGGAGCTGTGTGAGGCCTTGCCCGCACTGAGTCGGAGAATCGCCCGCTTCGGGGGATCCCACCCGTTGACATCAGAGATTCCTGATGTCAGGATTTTACTGATCCACTCTCCTCAACGCGTTCTTGCGGCAATCGAGGGTTGGACCGGTTCCGGTCCGGATCTCGCATTGAGTCGCCAGTCTATACGAGTTCTTCGTACGTCGTTCCATGGAGTGAGCCATGAGAGAGACTGCTGTTGCGACGCGCCGGGCCTTTACGCTGATCGAGTTGCTGGTGGTGATCGCAATCATTGCGATTCTCGTTGCTTTGCTCCTGCCGGCTGTGCAACAGGTGCGGGAAGCTGCCCGCAAGAGCAAGTGCCAGGACCATCTG
>CAZUXX010000432.1:2500-4015 GCA_964624215.1 uncultured Planctomycetaceae bacterium | reverse complement strand
ACCCCAGCGGGCGACAATTGCGGGCGTGTCGTCCTCCGAACCGTCATCCACGACGAGGATCTCCTCCGGTCTGCGACTGGAGTACAGCACGCTGCGGAGACACTCATCCAGGTACACCCCGTAGTTGTGGCACGTGATGATCGCCGCCAGCGTCGGCTGCTGCCGTGTTATGACCGGCGGGCGGGGGGAGAATCGGGTCCGGCACCAGAGCGTCAGCGCTGGTCCCTGATCCTGCACGAGTTGGACATCTCGCCAGCCGCACTCCGACAGCATCCGCAGCAGTTCCGATCGTTCCGGGCGAAACGACTGCGAGCGCAGGCCGCCGATCCGGTCGCTGGGGTTCTCCGCCGTGAACCGGCCGCGGTAGCCCCGGTGCTCGACGTCCGAGTCATCCACAACGTGCGTCCAGAGGAGCATCTCCGGGGCGACGTCGGCGCATTGCCGCAGCAGCCGGGCCGGATCGGAGAGGTGGTACAGCAGTCCCACGTTGTAGACGACATCGAACGTCCCCAGCGCCGCCAGGTCGCCCGCTTCCAGATCCTGTTCGAGGAACATGATGTTGGAGACACCGAGTTCCCGCTCGATGAACCGGGCCCGCTGCAGGTGCTCGCGGCGGGCGTCGATGGCCACGACGTACCCCACCCGACGGGCCAACGGGAACGTCCGGCCCCCTTCCATACAGCCGAGTTCCAGCACCCGCCGGGCCAGCGGAGCGCGGTCCACAAATGCCCGCAGGAGCGGATCGTCCTCACCGACCTCGTAGCTGCCGCCGATGGTCTGGCCATGCACGCGGAACCGCATCGTCCAGGGACCGAGACGGTCGAACTCGGCTTTCCAGTCTGCTGCTGCGGTCATAGTTCCTCGCGCTCCAGCGGGATCTGCTTGTGGGGATGGCTGATGGCGACATCGAGACCGGAGGGGACCGGATCGCGCCACTGGCTGAACACTTCGGAAAAGTGCATCTGCGGGATGCCGAGCTGCCGGCAGCACCAGCCGATCAGCCAGTCGGTGCATACCCGCCTGTCGCGGCGGACGATTTGCAGCACTACTTTGTTGAGCGTGCCATCGGCCATCACCGCCCAGGACCGTTCGGGACGGGTGAGGATCGGATCGGTCAGCAAGCCGGACTCGAGCAGCCTGGCCCCCGCCGCCCGCGTAAACCCGATGCAGCCTCCCTGCGTCGGAAGGCCGTTGCCGAACACCGCCGATTGCTCTCCCGGCAGCCACCGGAATCGCCGGTGGATGAACGTATCTGTGTCGATCTTGAGCAGGTACGCGGTGTTGGCTCCCCAGCAGCCAAGCATCCGCTCGATGATCCGTCCGCCGTGCCGCAACGGGTAGAGCTCCTCCCCGATGTGGTACTCCACCCGGTGCCTTTCGATGAATGCAGCGTACCTCCGGTCGGGGTCGCCATCGGAGATCACGATTACCCGCGACCTGGGGAACTGCCGGCGGAGGTTTTCCAGGGACCACTCCGCCCGCTGAAAGTCCCGGCAGACCTGCAGGTAGAACGTC
>CAZUXX010000432.1:0-2490 GCA_964624215.1 uncultured Planctomycetaceae bacterium | reverse complement strand
TTGTCCCATGCAGAACTCCGGAATGTCGAACGGTAATCACCAGGCCGGACACTCCCTTCGCATCGCCTCCAGGTCGGGCGGCGATTCTCGCATCCGCGGCAGCACGCGCCGGAAGCTGCGCACATCGAACCCCGGAAACATGAGCGACTCGGGGTCGAGCCCCTGCGACAGCAGGTAGTCCCGGTACTTGACGTCATCCCCCAGCGGCCGATGGGAAATCTTCACCCAGGCCGCCTTGAGGCCGTAGGCGTGGGCGGCCACCAATCCATGCAGCGACGAGGAGAGGACGTACTTATGACCTGACAGGATGCGGCAGAACTCGGCCACCGACGTCAGGGGCGAAAGGACGGTGACGCCGTCGATCGCCGGCACCAGCGGGACTTCCCGCCATTGCGGGACAAAACACCATTCCCCCAGTTCCTCTCCAGCCGGGAAGATCTCCTGCACGAACCCCACGGGATCACCGACGCAGTCACACTTGCCGCCCGCTTCCCGCACTCGCTGCAGCGTCAGCGGGCCGCGAACCATGTGATAGACCGGTTCGGGGGGCAGGACAGCCTGGGAATGCAGGATGCCGGTCCCCCAGACGTGTGTGCATTCATTGGCGATCTGGCAGAACGAACCGACCGCGAACAGATGCGGCTCCTCAACCGGACCAGGCACATGCCGCACGTCCTGCCCCGTCACATGCCGGACAATGAGCGGCGAAACCGCGTCTCCGAAGTTGCCGTTCTCGACCCAGTGCAGCGGTATCATCAGGCGACGAACTCGGCCCGAGGTCGGCACCGAGCACTCTCGTCGTCATCATGTCGCCAGAAGAACACGGTCAGTGTCTTGCGTGTCTCCGGCCCGCGCACCGGAGCGACCGCATGCCAGGCGATATCCGAAGGTGCGAACAGGACCAGGCGGTTGAACGCCGGGGCGATCGTCTTCTGGCATTCACTCCCGTCGGCATTCCACAGCTCAAACTCTCCCTCCCAGTCCGATTCCCAAGTCCGGTTGAGATACAGCACGGCGTTGGCGGCCCGACGCCAGCCGGTCTGCGGGTGATGGTCGCTGTCGAGGTGCAGCCCCAGCGAACTCTCCGTCGGCATGGCATGCAGACCGGCCGCATGGCAGTTCCAGTCGCCGAACGCCTCCTCGATGCCGAGCAGTTCGTGAATCCGTAAACAGAGCATCCGGCGGATCAGCTCGGCGCAGGCGGGCGGGAACGGGAGCGGGTCTTTCGTGGCCAACTTGCCGCAGCTGTAGCGGTGCCAATGCGGCCAGTCGGATCGGGGCCATTCGGCTTCCGCCGCCCGGACCAGTTCTGGCTCGGCCCAATGATCGAGGACCAGGTGCGGGAATGGAAACTCATGCCGCCCGGCGTCCAATGCTTCAGGTTCAGCGATAATCGTGGACATATTTGTAACGCTCCGGGTCAGGGATGATCCCGCCGGCGACCGAGACGACCGTCGGGATGGAAGCGAGGCGGTAACCGGCGGCGAGAATCCGCCGGGAGAGGTCGACGTCGCAGAACTCGAACGGGAACCGGTGGCTGATGCCGATCTCCCGCAGCAGATCGGTCCGGGCGGACCACACGCCCCCTTGGACGTGCAGTTCGGGCTCGATGATGTCCTCCGGGACAGCGGCGACGCACTTGAACTCGCAGGGGTAGACGCTGCCGGCCAAGCCAACTTCTGGATCGGCCAGCGGTGCGATCAGGTCGGCCAGCCAGGTCGGATCTCGGACCAGTCCGTGTGAGGCGCAGAAGTAGATGAGGATTCGGCCGCGGGCGACGCGGAGCACCCGCTGCAGCGCCCCGGCGATGTACAGGTTGTAGCCGTCGTTCCAGAGGACGCGGACCCGCTCATCACGGGCCGCCAGTTCCAGCGCAGGAACCGTCGGCGACGGGGAGTTGTCGACGATCAGCAGTTCGCCGGCGAGACCGCAGGCGTCGAGGGCGGCCAGGTTCTGCGCGATGATCGTCCCGGTCCGGGACCAGTCGGGCTGATACAGGATCGTCGTCAGCGTCACGTCCATCGCCGGGGACCTCATCGTCAATCTGCGGGTCGTAACTGTCAGGGTTGTAGTGGTCGGTCAGCCCGTCGTAGGCGACGCATGCCGACTGGTCGAACGGGAACATCCGGCCGACCCACGCTTCGGCCCCCCAGCCGGTCGGCTGCCAGATCTCGCGCCAGCGGTTGTTTTCAAACACATCCCGATTGCGGAACCAGAAGAACGTCCCGGCAAAATGCCACTCCGAAGAACTCTGGCCATCGGGATAGATCTGCGGCTGCTCGGGGTGATGGCGACGATGGCTGCCGACAACCGGGTACTCCTCGAGCAGTTCCGCGATCCGCTCCCAGTCATCGAGGAGTTCGTGGTACATGGCGTTCCGCCAGTACCGGGAGCCCAGCGGATCGCCCGAGCAGAGGACGTCCTTCGCGACCCCTTTGGCATGGGCGTAGAACGTGACTTCCGTCGGATCGGTCGAAGCGACCTGTTCCA
>CAZUXX010000431.1:0-4034 GCA_964624215.1 uncultured Planctomycetaceae bacterium | reverse complement strand
CTTCCTCTCTGGCCACGGCATGGGAGGCGATGCCGCCTTCGACCTGGGCCTTGCGCGCCCGGATATCTGGGCCGGAATCCTCCCGGTAACGGCAAAATTCCAGCATGCCGCCGCGATCGCCGTACGCAGTGCCCGCCATCTACCGATGTACATTGTCGGGGGCGAGTACGATCGCGACACGCTCACACTCAACGCCAAGAAACTCGTCATTCGCATGCAACGCGGAGACGACCTCGTGTACTGCGAGTACAAGGGCCGGGGATTCGAACCCTATGCCGAAGAAATCCCCCGGATGCTCGAGTGGATGTCGCAACTGCGTCGGCCCGGAATCATTCGCGAAATCGATCAGTCAGTGGTCAGGGACTTCCACAACCGGATCGACTGGCTCAAGTGGGTCGACCTCCCGCCACGACTCTCCGAACCGATCCCGTGGGAAGAAAGCCGCACGGTTCCGCGACCGATGCCCGTCTCTGGCAAGATCTACGACACGGGACTGGTCGTGCACGCCCGGCACCCGGGGAAACATTCCGTCATCTGGCTCTCCCCGGACCACGTCACCTACGAGGACCGCGTGAAAATCATCGTCAACGGCGCCCGAAAGTTTGACGACTTCCTGCGGCCCGACCTCGAAGCCTTGCTCGATGACCTGGCAGAACGCGGAGATCGTCAGCGCTTGTACTGGACGCGGCTTGCCTTTTGAGCATCCTCCCCAACGGGAGACCCGAGGAGGTGCCATCAGATGGAGCCGCTGCTCTTTCACCCACTGCTGAAGCGCACACGCTGGGGCGGCCGGCGACTGGGGACATTGCTGGGAAAACCGCTCGGCAACGAAACCGATTACGCCGAAAGCTGGGAAATCTCCGACTACCGCGACCAGCAGTCAGTCGTTCTCCACGGGCAATATCGCGGCTGGACGCTCCACCAGCTCGTCAGCGCCTATGCGCGTGAACTGCTCGGGCGTCATCACGACTGGACACGTTTCCCTGTGCTGGTCAAGTTCCTCGATGCACACGACCGGTTGTCGGTGCAGGTCCATCCCGACGATCGGCAGGCCCGCGCAATGGGCTTCGAAGACGGTGGCAAGACGGAAGCCTGGGTCGTTCTGCATGCCGATCCCGGCAGCATCATTTACGCCGGCCTGAAACCCGGCATCGACCGGACCGCACTCGAGTCTCATCTCCGGTCCGGAACGCTCGAAGCAGCCTTGCACGCGCTTCACCCCCGTCGGGGCGACTGCGTGTTCATCCCGGCAGGAACGGTCCACGCACTCGGCGAAGGAATCGTCGTCGCCGAGGTCGAGCAATCCAGCGATCTGACCTTGCGGCTGCACGACTGGAACCGGGTCGGACGCGACGGTCGCCCTCGCCCGCTGCATCTCGAACGGGCCCTGGCGTGTATCGACTGGAACCGTGGTCCCGTCGAACCGCAGCATCCCGCACTCATTCACCAGTCAGAGAATGAGCGAATTGAAGATCTGATCCGCTGCCCGCACTTCGTCTTGCAGCGCCGTGTGTTGACCGGATCAACAACAATCCCGGCCGATGATCGCTTCCGGATCCTGATCACTCTCGAAGGGAACACTGTACTGGGGTGGCACTCGCGCGGGTCGCATGAGAACAACCTGCAGCTTGTCCCGGGACAGACGGTCCTGCTCCCCGCGACACTGGGAGATGTGCATCTCGCCGCCGACACTCAGACCGTTCTCCTCGACGTTGTTCTGCCCGAGTGAATTGCCACGACCCCGCGACTGGGGCGAAAGGGTTGTAGCGATTATGCGGCAGCGAACGTGATTCACCGCAGAAACCGGCCGTGAGCAGCGTTCATCACCAGGTCCGGGCCTGACGGTTGGCCACGGTGAGCTAGGTTCCACTCGTTATGGAGACGCATGTCTCCGCGTTGCGACGCCGTTCTGGCCGGTCAATTCCAGGCGACCTCCCGGGAAAAAGACCCGGTGCCCGCTTCGATTGCCCGAACCCCACGTTACGACCTTCACTTGCGACTTTTGCCCATGTCGTCCGAACAACGCGGCAACTCCGCTCCGCTCGTCAGCAATTCGTCCATCTTCATCATCAGTGCCTTCCTGGTCGGACTGGCTGTCGGCAATTTCACCACGCCCGAGCTCTCTCCTTACGTTCTGAGCTGCGGCCTCGCAGGGTTCGTCGCCTTCCTCGGACTCGAACAGGCCGCTGTCCGGCGGCATCTCGCCCAGGTCGAGTCGACCCAGCAGATGCTCGAGGACCGGCTGCAGCGGCACGTCGTCCCGCGTCCGTCCTCATCTCCGCTGAGTGACCACCCCGCCGAGTAGGCAGGCGTCGGTCAAGCTCCATTGCACGCCGGTACCGCGATCCCTGCACAGGGGATCCGGTTCACGAATTCCCGCTCTCACGCTCGAAACCGGGGTCGTGACGCCCCTCGGCCAGCAACCGGGCATTCCGCTTCAGGAACTCGTCTTTCCAGTAGTAGCGATCGAGCAGCCCCTCGGTCGGCCGTCCAAGTTGCACCTGAGCGGCAAAGATCGCCTCGATCGTGGCCAGACCGGCTTGCGGGTCCGTGTATAATTTGGAAACTCGCGGATAGGCCGTTTGCCACGGCCACAGGCTGCGGACCGGAATGTCCAGATAGTCCGCTTCCATCTTGCCAGCCAGTTGCCACGTTCCGTCCAGAACAAGCAGCCCCCGGTCGGCATCACCGCGAGACAGCGGCTCGCCCCCCAGTCCCAGGCGCACGTACCCGTCGAGAGTCTCCGATCCACGATGGGGGAACGTCCAGAACACGAAGTCACTGCGCCCGCGGAGAGGCTCCACAGTACACTTGCTGCGGCGCTCCTTGGGATGAACTACGATCACCGTCGGCGGATGGAACATGGAGTGATGGAGACGGGATTGCAACTGACGTCGACGACTGCACGAACCGGCGAAACCGCGTACTCGCCAGGTCTCGCCAACCCGCCTGCGCTCCGGATCGCCGAACTCTTCGAATCCAGGCAGGGAGAAGGACGCTGGGCAGGCACGCCGAGTCTGTTCATCAGGACCACCGGCTGCAACCTTCGCTGCTGGTTTTGCGATACGCCCTACACCTCATGGCGGCCTGAAGGAGTCCATCTCACCCTGCCCGACATCCTCGACCGCGTGCTCAGCTCCGACTGTGAGCACGTCGTGATCACCGGCGGAGAGCCGTTGCTGCCCGGCGGCATCACCGACTTGACCCGCAGCCTGCGACGCTTCGGCCGCTACATCACGATCGAGACGGGCGGCACCGTGTGGCGCGACGTCGACTGTGACCTGATGTCCATCAGCCCCAAACTCGCAAACTCGACGCCGCAGGACCCTCGTTGGCGTTCCCGGCATGAGGCCGCCCGCTCCAACCCCCAGGTCATTCGACGGCTCATCAGCAACTTCGATTTTCAGTTCAAGTTCGTCATCGACTCCCTGCAGGACGTTCGCGACGTCGAACAGTGGCTCCGCCCCTTTCCGGAGATCCCCGCCGACACCGTGTATCTGATGCCGCAAGGGGTCGATCGGCACGCCCTGCGCGAGAAGTCGCAGTGGCTTGAAGAAGAAGCCCGCCGGCGGGGATGGAAGCTCGCCCCCCGGTTGCACATCGAGTGGTACGGCCACACCCGCGGAACATGAGCCGCTGAGGGGCCCAACTGAACCCCGGTCGTACCGCGACGACGATCCGCCTCCGAGACGATCCGCTCGCAGAGACTCTCCGCTTAGCTGTTGCGACAGAACTCGTCGTACGCGTCCCGGTCCAGCAGCTCGTCGACTTCTTCCGGGTTGGACACCTTGATCTGGGCGATCCAGCCTTCCCCGAACGGATCATCCGACAGCTTCGAGAGCTCATCCGGAAGCGTCTCGTTGATCGCGACAATCTCACCCGTCACCGGAGACCACAAATCGCTCACCGCCTTGACGCTTTCGACCTCACCCAGCTGATCCCCCTTGGCGACCGTCACCCCGACCGAGGGTAATTCGATGTAAACCAAGTCCGTCAGCTCCTTTACGGCGAAGCCACTGATCCCAACCGACGCC
>CAZUXX010000430.1:0-4035 GCA_964624215.1 uncultured Planctomycetaceae bacterium | reverse complement strand
ATAGATGCGATACAGGTGATACTTGAGGTAGAACACCTTGGGGAAGCCGGTTCCGGTGAACTCTTCTTCTTCCCATGTGCCATCCTCAAGCTGGGTGTCGACGAGCCACTGGATACCCCTGCGAACCGCATCGGAGTTCGCCCGACCGGCCGCGATCAGCCCCATGATGGCCCACGCCGTCTGCGAGGCTGTCTCCGGCCCCTGACCGCGCAGCGTCGGGTCTTCGTAGCTGAGTGCCGACTCTCCCCAGCCGCCAGTCGGCTGCTGGACCGACTCCAGCCAGTCGGCACCGCGCTGCATTCTCGGATCGTGCGGCGGAACACCGATCTCGGCCAGGCCGACCAGGCACTGCCAGGTGCCGTAGAGGTAGTTGACCCCCCAGCGGCCGTACCACGCTCCGTCCGGTTCCTGCCCTGCCCAGACGAACTTCAGCCCTTCGTCGATGGCCGGACCGGAAGTGATCCCCAGGCGACCGAACATCTCCAGCACACGTGCAGTGATGTCGGCGGTCGGAGGATCGATCATCGCGTTGTGATCGGCAAAAGGGACGCGAGTGAGCAGTTCCCGCGTGTTATCGGCATCAAACGCGCCCCAGCCTCCTGTGCGGCTTTGCATCGAGAGCAGCCAGTTCATCCCGCGGCGCATCGCGTCCAGGATCGGGCGCGATTCCTCGACGGCCTTGATTTCACGGGCGGCGGGAAGTTCCATCGACCCGCGAAGGCGGAGGGCGGTCTGCCTCAGGCTGCGACCCGTCAGGACGGCCATCAGGCCCCGCTGCGGCCGGCGTCGATCGGCCGGGACGATGCTGGCCTTCCAGTCGTCCTGGTCCTCCGGCGGCAGGCACTCCGCCAGAGCCATGATGGACATCGCGGTGTCGTCGACGTCGGGATAGAACTCGTTGTTGAACTCGAAATACCAGCCACCCGCTTCTGTTTCCGGATCGCGAATGCTCCAGTCCCCTCTCCTGCGGCACTCCTTGGACAGCAGCCAATCGACACCGCGGCGAATTGCCGGATCGTTGGCCGGAGTCCCGGACTCCCGCAATGCCAGCAGGGCAATCGCGGAGTCCCAGACCGGGGACTTGCACGGCTGCAGCCGGTCCGCATCTCCTTCGGAGATCGTCAGCGCTTCGAGCTCCTTCAGTTGCGAAAGCACCTCGGGAGAATCTTCCGCGTATCCCAGGCACCGCAACGCGACGATGCTCCAGACGATCGGCGGGAAGATGGCGCCGAGCCCGTCGCTCCCTTCGAACCGCTCGAGCATCCATTCCGTGGCGCGGCGGATGGCCAGAGAGCGCAGCGGTTTTATCCGCAGCTTTTCGAGAATCTTCCAGCCCCGGTCGACTCCACGAAAGACCGCTTCCCAGTCGATCCACGGCCGCACCGACATGTCGTCGAGAACCTCGCAGGGAGGCATCGAGACCGGGAGCTCGTCCGGAGATGTCAGAAACAACTCGTCGATCCGGCAATCGTCCGGCAGCTTCGTCGCGGGTTGAAAGGCCCACAGCAGGCTCAGCGGAACCAGAATTGTCCGGGACCAGGCGGACATCTCCGAGAGGTTGAACGGCATCCAGTTGGGGAGCAGAACAAGCTCCGGAGGCACGGCAGGGCACTGCTGATAGGAGATGATCCCGAGCAGTGCCAGATAGTACCGCGTGAAACTGTTGACCCGTTCAACGCCTCCGTGCGACCGAATTGCTTCGCGGGCCCGCACCATTTCGGGTGATTCCGGGTCGTGCCCGGTGATCTTCAGGGCGAGATAGGCCTTGACTGATCCGCTGATTTCCAGTCCCGATCCGGGGAACTGTCCCCAGCCCCCTTCGGGCATCTGCTTTTGCAGCAGGTACCGCGCCGCCCGAATGGCCGCTTCCGACCGGCCGCGTCCCATCCATGCCAGCAGCAGGATGTATTCCGATTCGAGGATGCAGTCCCCTTCGAGTTCTCCGACCCAGAAGCCTTCATCGTGTTGCTGATCCAGCAGCCACTGGCTGGTGCGACGGATTGCCTGGACGACCTGGGGATCAACGGTATCGCCCGCCGGGGATATGGTCGCTGCAAGCCGCGACGTTGCCGAATCTCCGACCATCGATTCCTGAGTGAGTTGATCAGGTCGTCCTGACCCGCGGTGTCCTGCGTCCATGTCAGGTTCTGAATCTTGAAGGGGGGGAGCGGAACTGGCCTTCGCCCGCGGATGCTAGGCAACCTGCGCAAGCGGTGACAAGCCCATCCTGCAACTCCCCTGTTCGCACTGGTTTCAGGAAACAGCCGGCCAACTCGTTCGTTGCCTCCGGTGTCGCTATGGAGGGCGAATCCGATGCGGTAAGGTAAGAGCCGTGAATACCAACCTCTCCTGAGGGAAGCTGACTTGCCGGAGCGAACAGAGGCGACGCCGCTGGGGGCGTCGATCCCGTACGAACGGTTTCTGGACTGCGTCCACTGCGGACTGTGCACGTCCGCCTGCCCGACGTATCTGGAAACGGGAGATGAAAATGATTCGCCGCGCGGCCGCATCTATCTGATGCGAGCCGTGCGGGACGGACGGCTTGCGCTGACAGACGAAGTTGCCGGCCATCTTGACTTGTGTCTGGACTGCCGCAGTTGTGAGACGGCGTGTCCCTCGGGCGTTCAGTACGGGCGGTTGATCGAACCGTTCCGTGCCGAGATGCATCGCGGGGCGACGGCACAGCTTGCGGACACACCGCAACCCGATGCAGCCGATGACCGCCCGGATGTTACGGCTGCGGCCTCCCCGTCATGGTTTCAACGACGAATTCTGTTCGGGTTGTTCCCGCACAAAGACAAGTTGGGGCGGAGCCTGAGGTTGGCACGCTGGGCCCAACGATTCCGGATTGATCGCCTCGCCGAGTGGGTCGGGGTGACCAGGTTGTTGCCGGAAACGCTCCAGAGGATGCAGCGACTTCTGCCCCCACTGGAGAGCCCGCCACCCCCGCTCCCGGAGCTGCTTCCGGCGCAGGGAACGCGGCGTGCCCGGGTGGGACTGTTTCTGGGATGCGTTGCGGATGCGATGTTCCGCTCGACACACTGGGCGACCGCCCGGGTTCTGCAGGCCAACGGGTGCGAAGTCGTGATCCCGAAGCTGCAAACCTGCTGCGGTGCCATCCACTATCATGCCGGATCGGGGGAACCGGCATTGCGGCTGGCGGAACAGAATGCCGACGCGTTTGCAAAGGATCTCGACGCTGTCATTGTGAATGTGGCCGGCTGCGGCTCGATGCTCAAGGACTATCGGCATATCGCAGAAGAACTGGCACCTCGGCAGGAGTGGTTGCATCGATCTCTGGGACGTCTGGCCGGTCAGATTCGCGATGTCACAGAGTTTCTGGACGACCTGGGACCAGTGCGACCGCAGGGGCGCGTCCCGCTCGTCGCAACGTACCACGATGCCTGTCATCTGTGTCATGCCCAGCAGATCCGTCAGGCCCCCCGCAATCTTCTGGGGCTCATCGACGGGCTGGAACTGCGATCGCTCCCGGAGTCCGAGATCTGCTGCGGTGCGGCAGGGAGTTACAACCTGACGCAGCCGGAGATGGCGGACAGGCTCGGGCGACGCAAGGCCGAGAATATTCTGAAGACCGGGGCACAGGCGGTCATCACGGCCAACGCCGGATGTTCCTTGCAGATTCAGGCGGTCCTGCGACAGGTCGGGCGGCCACTTCCGGTCTACCACCCGATGGATCTTCTGGCTCGCGCCTACGGCGAGACGCTCCCCACGACCTGATCCTGATTCCTACGGAGACGCGCTGATGCAACACTTGTTGTCCCCTGTGCGGATGGTGTGCCTGGCGGGACTGATGCTCCTGTGTGGATTGTCGACGGCACCGTCTGCCGCTCAGCAGCGGCAGCCGAACCCCGCGTTTGACGAGGTCAAGGATGATCCCGCATTGCCGCGTGTCCTGCTGATCGGCGATTCGATTTCGATTGGCTATACGGTCGAAGTCCGCAAGCTTCTCAAGGGGGAGGCGAATGTCCATCGGATCCCCATCAATGGCGGGCCGACAACGCGGGGACTCGAGCA
>CAZUXX010000429.1:0-4036 GCA_964624215.1 uncultured Planctomycetaceae bacterium | reverse complement strand
GTTCGATATCGCAGAGAATCATGCTCTGAATCGCAGTCAGTCGCGTGTCCACCGGGAACCGCGCCAGCAGCGCCCGGATGGCAGACTTCATCTGCACCTGCTCGGTATCCGCAATTCGGCCGTTCTCGACGTTGATACCAAAGAACAGCCGACCGTCTCCCTGCTCGTGCCAGCCCAGGTGATCGTCGACATCGGTGACATCGGTGGGGTCCGGCGGGGCAAGCGGCTTGCCGTAGTACTCTTCGACCTTGGCACGGAAACGATCGAGTCCCCAGTTGTGGATCAGGTACTTCATCCGGGCCAGCTTGCGATCAACACGGTTCCCGAAGTCACGCTGCACCTTGACGATCGCCTCGCAGACCGGCAGAACCTGGTCGACTTCGACGAACGCCAGACGCTTCGCAACCGCCGGGAAGGTCTCCTTGTTCGCAGGAGTCATCCCCATGCTGCCGCCCACGAGCACGTTGTAGCCCCGAATATGGCCGGACTCGTGAATCGCCAGTAATCCGAGATCCTGCGCGTATACGTCGATGCAGTTATCTTCGGGTAGTGAGATCCCGAATTTGAACTTGCGCGGCAGGTACGTCTGTCCGTAAATCGGTTCGACTTCCTGAGTGACCTCGTGAACCTTCTCACTCGTCTCGCCGTTGCGCATCCAGATCTCGTAATACGCAGCGGTCCGCGGGCGGAAGTGGTTCGCCAGCATGTCCGCCATCGCCTGCATTTCGGTGCGGACGGGGGTTGACTTGTACGGGGCCGGGCAACACATGAAGTTGCGGCAGACATCGCCGCAGGCCGCAATCGTGGAGAGCTTCGCCTCGTTGATCCCGCGAATGGCATCCGCCAGATGAGCTTTCTTCACCCCGTGCAGTTGGAAGCCCTGACGGTCGGTGATGCGAAGGGTCCCGTTGCCGTACCGTTCGCACAGCTCGAGCTCTTTCAAAAACTGGGCCGACGAGACTTTCCCCCCCGGAACACGGCTGCGGACCATGAAAATATAGTCCCGGCCATCCTTCCCCCGGTTGTCCCGGTTGTCCTGCTGGTACGTCCCGTGAAACTTCAGCAGCTGCACGTTCTCGCTGCTGAAGGTATCGGTATCCAGCTTCAGTTCCTCGGCAATGGTTCCTCTCAGGTGACGACTTGCCCCTTTGATCCCCTCCAGTTTGCTCAATTCCGCCATCGCATTATTACCTCCGATGTCCCGCGGCGAACGGGCGATTCGCGCCGCAGGGTCCCAGCGTTCGCGGTGGTGTGGCCCGGTTCACCACTCCGTTCGCCAACTTAGCAGTTTCCCCAAACGCCCACTAGCCGCGTTTTCCACGGCATTCGAACGTCTCGTTTTTGCTAAAGACCCGGTTGGAGCGCTCCGGGTTCAGCATTCCCGGCCATGAGACCGCGATGGCAGCACAGGCTGCCAGGGCGAGCCCGAATCCATTGATGACCACTGACCGGTGATGCAGTTCATCGAATTCGGGACCACGGGGACGATCAGGCGGGGTGATGAGTTCAGCCAACGGGCGGTAGACCTGCACGTAGTCCCACGCCATCAGTCCCAGTGCCGCTGCGATCAGCAGGAGGACACACACCTCCCTCCGTCGCGGCTTCTGGCAGACTGCACGGATCAGCAAAGCAACCATGGCTCCGCCGAGCATGCAGACTCCACACACATAATACGCGGGAAAGCGAATCAAAGCGAGGTTGTTGCGGTCGATTGTCGAGAAGGCGGGGTGTGTCACCAGTCGCACGCCATTCACGACAAACAGAACCGCCGCACCGATCCAGGAAGACAGCAGAACTCGTGCAGTGGTCAAAAGAAAGGAATTCACAGGACTCAGTCGCTCGTGCCGGTCAGCGGCGGGCATCAGACCATCAGAACGCGGTGCATCTCTTCAATCGTGGTCACGCCGGCGAGAACCTTGTCGATGGCGGCCTCGTCCAGCGTGCGGAAACCGGTCTTCCGGGCAACCTCTTCCAGTTCCGTGCTGGATTTGTTGTCGAGGATGGCCTGACGCAACTCGGCCCCGATGGTGAGCACCTCGAAAAGACCCGTCCGGCCAAAATACCCGGTGTGGAAGTTTTCATCCGCAGGAATCCCGCGCACAAGCTGGATCGCCTCCACCTCGGAGGCAGGGATCCCCAGGTACCGGGCTGTCGCCGCGTCGGGCGTGTACGTCTCATACCGCTGCGAGCAGACTTTTCGAATCAGCCGCTGCGCAACGATGCAATTCACCGCGTCCGCAATGAACATCGGCGGGATCTCGAACTGTCGAAAGACATCGATCACCGCACACGACGTGCTCGCATGCAGCGTGCTGAACACCCGAATCCCTGTCAACCCGGCCCGGACGGCAATGTGAGCCGTTTCGCGATCGCGAATCTCCCCCACCATGATCACATCCGGATCCTGCCGCAGGACGCCGCGCAGGGCTTCCGGAAAGCCAAAGCCGATCTTGTTGTCGACCTGGATCTGATTCGCTCCGTTGAGTCGGCGTTCGACAGGGTCTTCGATCGTCGTCAGGCTCAGACCGGGATCGTTCAGAAGCCCCAGGGCGGCGTACGTTGTTGTACTTTTCCCGCTGCCGACCGGGCCGACACTCAACAACACGCCGTAGGGGGCGAGGGACGCCCTCCGGATCTGTTCGACCTGCCGGGCGTCGAGGCCCAGATCCTCAAGAGAAGTGAATCGTGTGCTGTCGGGCATCAGCCGCAGCACGAGTCGTTCACCATGGATGGTTGGACCACTCCCCACGCGGACATCACGTTGATGCCGCAAAAGGGAACTCGCGATGTGCCCATCCTGGGCCAGTCGCCTCTCGGTGATGTCCATCCCGGCCATCAGCTTGATCCGCGAGATGACTTGCGGCGCCATCTGAGAGGTGAGGGTCACGATCTCGTGCAGCACCCCGTCAAGACGCAGCCGAACGTGCAGACCGTCTTCACGTGGATCGAAGTGAATGTCGGTGCCACCAAGCTCGAACGCACGTTCGAGTAACAGATCGACCAGCGGAGCCGGGCCAACGACATCAATCAGGCCCCGCAGTTCTTCCTGCAGGGCGCGTTGCCTCAACTCCGGAGATTGTGTCGGGGCGGGAACGGGGGACGCGGGAGTCTCGGACATATCACGGCACGGGGGCGGGGAGCACTGGCAATGTGAACTTCAGGTGATGAATCGGTTGCCGTCCGGGCTCGACGTCGCAGCTGCCGAAATCGGCGCTTCATCCCGGCGTTCGCTGGCGACGCTGTACAGGGCCACCGCAGTGCCCGCAAGCAACACGATCAACCCGAGATATCGGCGGCGGGACCGGTCACACAACAGCGTCACCAGACCAGACAGAAATGCTGCGGCGGCGCCTCCGTAACTGAGCCACTGGTTGGTCCGCGGAGCACCCTGTCCAAGATGGTCCAGAGACGCCCCTGAGATGGCCACGACGGCGGCAAGCAGGCCCAACACCAGGACGGCCAGCTTCCAGCCCGCATTGACTGCCTCACCATTCGGTGCCACGTTCAACCGCCGGAACGCTTCCTCACGCGAATCAACGATGGTCCAGACTTTGTCCAGCCCGGCAAGATCGATGACCTGCCGGACCACCTCGTTGGGACAGGCGACGACACAGGTTCCCTGCCGCGATCGAACCGATTTCCAGATCCGCACCATCAGAGCGACCAGCGAACTCCCCATGTAGGTCAGCGGGGAGAGATCAATCACGCAGCGCGGACGGGTCGTCGAGCCGAGGTGCGCAATGACCTCATCACCCGACTGCTCGATCTCCGCCCACGGAGCTTCGCTAAGAGCGGGCCGCAAAGTGACAATGACAAGATCTCTGCCTTGGGTCTGGAATTCCAGAGGACTCAGCGAAGGGTTGGCCGACACTGCTGCACGATCTCCGGCGGAAGCCTTCGGAAGCCTTCGGGAGCCGCAACGGCTCTGAGGAGGTGGTGGACGTAGCCTCGCCAGTGCTGACAGGTCCTCGCACACCGGACTTCATCGCGGCATGGCAAGACGACGACGCACGATGGCTGGTGGCATCGTATCAGG
>CAZUXX010000428.1:386-4041 GCA_964624215.1 uncultured Planctomycetaceae bacterium | reverse complement strand
AGTGCGCTTGTTAGTAAAGACCGGGTCGAGCGGTGGCTTCTCCGGCAGCTCGGTCAGACGTGCGGCTTCAAGGATCCCCTGGCGGATCGTCGCCTTGCGTTTCTCCCAGGCCGCGAGATCCGGCGTGGCCTCCCGAAAGGCGGCTAACTCGGCCCGCGCCTCCTCAGGCGTCTGAGCGTGCCCCATCCGCAGGTTCCAGCCATCAGAATGGGCTCGTTCTTGCCCGACAACTCCGCCGGCGAAGGCTCCACCAAGCAAGGCGGCACTGGAGGTCTTGAGGAACGTGCGGCGATCAAGAAAGGACATGGCGCGGATCTGTGGGTAAGAATGAAAACGGGCCGAATGAGACAACGTCCGGATTGAATTTTCGATAAATGCGACGCTTTGAACCAGCGAACGCACTCGTGTTTTGCCAATCGATCCGGATCGAGATCAACGGGCAGCGAATTCGGCGATGACGTCCCGCCACTCCGGGACGCCGTGTAACGGCATCGCATGAGCGGCACACGAAGAACGCGTCGGTGTCCGTTTCGCTCATTTCGAGAGACGCAGAACCGCGCCAGACCGTGGAGCCATCGTCACGGCGCCAGACGGAGATGTCAATCGCCGGGCGGGACCGCGGGCGCCGGTCCCGGGAATGTTGGCCTTCCGCGCGAGAACGCGGCGAAACATCAGGCCCGGCGACCCGGCGAAATCGGGGCCAACCGTTCCGACACAGCCACATTTGCCCCGAATCGCACTCTGCCAAACCCGGGAAGAATCGGCACTGCGACGTCTCGCGGCGGTCCCGGTCACCGTCGCAATCGCTACGCCATGAAGCCAGGAGTGCTCCGGAACCCGCACGACCGGGAATGCCAACTGGAAGATGGCACGGGGATGTTGTAGTGTTGACGGGTCGTTCGCGGCCTCTCGATTCGATCTGTCGCGAGCTGCGGAAAACCCCGGGAACTCTGGCGTGACAGGTTTGGGAGGTTGTATTGAGCGGCTTCAGGATTTTGCAGGGGGTTTTGCGCTCAATGGTGGCCGGGGCTCTGCTGGTCATCGCTTCGTCGACACTCGCACAGGCAACTGCTGAGGAGCAACCCGTCGACTTTACGCGGGAAGTTCTGCCAATCCTGTCGCAGCAATGCTTCACCTGCCACGGGCCGGATGAGGGGAGTCGGGAAGCCGGACTGCGACTGGACCAGGAGGACGCAGCCAAGGCGGAACTCGACAGCGGGGCAACCGCGATTGTGCCGGGCCGTCCCGAGATCAGCGAACTGGTGGCGCGAATCACAGATCCCGACCCGGACGTGAGAATGCCCCCGGCACAGCCGCTGGATCCCTGGCAAATCGACGTCCTGCGACGCTGGGTCGCCCAGGGGGCGAACTTCGAAGACCACTGGTCCTTCCGGCCCGTTGTCACGGTCGATCCCCCGGCCGTCAAGAACTCCGCCTGGGTGCGGAATCCGATCGATCAGTTCGTGCTGGCAAGGCTCGAACAGGAGGGGATCTCGCCATCACCCGAGGCCGATCGGGCCACCCTGCTTCGGAGACTGTCGTTCGACCTGATCGGCCTGCCTCCCACGCCCGAGGAAGTGCGTGACTTCCAGAACGATACGGCTCCCGGTGCGTACGAACGGGTGGTCGATCGCCTGCTGGCCTCGCCCCATTTCGGCGAGCGGTGGGGACGCCACTGGCTCGACCTCGCTCATTACGCCGACAGCGACGGATATCTCGGCGACGCCCTGCGGCCCTACGCTTGGCTGTATCGCGACTGGGTTATCAATGCCGTCAACAACGATCTCCCCTTCGATCAGTTCACCATCGAGCAACTGGCGGGCGATCTGCTGCCCGATGCCACGCTCGAACAACGAACCGCCACCGGCTTCCTGCGGAACACGCTGCGGAACACCGAAGCAGGCGTCGATCTCGAAGAGTATCGCCTGAAGGAAATCGTCGACCGCGTCAACACCGTCGGAGTCGGCTGGATGGGCCTGTCACTGGGATGTGCCGAGTGCCATTCCCACAAGTACGACCCGATCTCGCATCGTGAGTTCTACGAGTTCTTCTCGTTCTTCAACAACGCCGACGACGTCGATCTTCCTGCCCCGCTGCCGGGAGAAACGGAGCGCTATCAGGCGGATCTTGCCGAATGGAACGTCGTTGCCAAACAGCTGACAACGGCAATCCAGAAGGGATTGGAGGAACGCGACCCCGCAGCCGAACCTGTCGAATTGAAAGCCCTCACTGCGGCACTGGCGAAAGAAGCGCGCCGTCGAAGCAAGGATCAGCAGGCCCTGCTCGAGCGGGTCCGCAAGGAATCTGGCGAGTCGTTGCGAACTCATCTCGACAAATACGAACGGCATGCGGCGAAGAAGCCCAAACCTCCCTCCACCAGGGTGATGACCGTGGCCCGCCGCGAGAAGGAGCGGGTGTCGTACATCCACCTTCGGGGGGACTACCGCAGCCGGGGGGAAACGGTCTCGCCCGGTACACCGGCTGCCTTGCCGGCGCTCAGCTCTCGGGGAGAACAGCCCGATCGACTCGACCTGGCGCGATGGCTCGTGGACGCGAACCATCCGCTCACCCCGCGTGTAACAGCCAACCGGTTCTGGAAGCATCTGTTCGGTCGTGGCCTCGTGTCGACAATCGACAACTTCGGTTCGGGCGGGGATCCCCCATCGCACCCGGAACTGCTCGACTGGCTCGCTTCGCAACTCATCGAACGCGGATGGAGTCGCAAGGCCTTCATTCGGCTGGTCGTGAACTCGGCAACGTATCGTCAGGCGTCGCATCAACGGGAGGATCTCGAAGATCGTGATCCCGAGAACGTCCTGCTCGCGCGGCAGTCACGGTTCCGCCTCGAAGCAGAGATCGTGCGCGATGTCGCCCTCAGTGCTTCGGGACTTCTCGAACCTCGTATCGGGGGCGAGAGCATCCGACCGCCGCAACCGGCATATGTCGCCAGCATCAGCCGCAACGCCGACTGGAAGACGAGTACCGCGCCGGATCTCTATCGTCGCGGGATGTACATCCTGCTCCGACGGGCGACGCCGTATCCGATGTTGCTCACATTCGACGCCCCGGACTCGACGGCCCCCTGCGTGCAGCGGGAACGCTCGAACTCCCCCTTGCAGGCACTCACGCTCCTCAACGATCCCGTCTTCTATGAGTGTGCGCAATCCCTGGGGCTGCAACTGGCCGACGCCTCTCCCCCCGCTGTCGAATCGCGGCTGCACGATGGAATCGCACGATGTCTGGGACGCGAGGCGCGTCCCGAAGAAGTGGAGAGGCTGCGGCAACTGTTCGACGAACGTCTGGAACGCCTGAAGCAGGATCCCGCAGCAGCGCGGGCCATCGTCGGTAAAACAGCCTCCAAAGATAATCACCGGGCGGCAGAGCAGGCTGCCTGGATCCTCATAGCTCGGGTTCTGATGAACCTCGACGAATTCATCACCCGGGAGTAACACCATGCGACCCGACAACTCAATCGATCCGGCATTGATCGCCCGGTCACAGCTCGACCTGTGCCGCCGGAGATTTCTCGTACATGGCCTGGCCGGTGCCGGGGCAGCGGCCCTGGCGGCACTGCTCGAACAGGATGGTGTCGCGGCAGCGACGCCAGTGGCGCAGCACGATCCGACATTTCCCCGGCTGCCGCACTTCGCCCCCA
>CAZUXX010000428.1:0-370 GCA_964624215.1 uncultured Planctomycetaceae bacterium | reverse complement strand
GGAACTCAACCGGCTCGACGGACAGCCAATGCCCGCCTCCATGCTGGAGAACGTCAGCTTCGCCTTCCTGAAGAAAGAGTCGGCCCGGCTGATGGCCACCCCCCGCACATTCAAGCGATACGGCGAGTGCGGGATGGAGATGAGCGACCTCCTCCCCCACATCGGATCGTGTGCCGACGACATCTGTCTCATCCGCTCGATGCACACCGACCAGTTCAATCATCTTCCCGGCCAGTTGATGATGAACACCGGCTCCCCCATCTCGGGGCGACCGAGCCTGGGGTCCTGGCTGGCGTACGGCCTCGGCAGTGAATCCCGTGATCTGCCGGCGTTCGTGTCGCTGGTCACCGTCGGACGGGGCATCCCCGGA
>CAZUXX010000427.1:2509-4049 GCA_964624215.1 uncultured Planctomycetaceae bacterium | reverse complement strand
AGCTTGAGCGTGACTGTCTCCTGGTCCGCCGGAACGGGAGGCAGGCTGATCGACACCGATTTTGGAAGCGCCTCCTTGGCAGGGTGAGTCGCCAGGGCGATCTCCCCGGCATACCCTGAACGGGCCGTGCGCAGGACGATGTCCACCGAGCTACCCTGCCGCACACTGACCTGCGCGGGCTCGGTCGTCAGGCTGACGGGAGCGGGAGGAGTCACTCCCACGAACAGGCCGCGGCGGGCTGGAGCCGGGACATAGGGCAGCGATGGCATTCGCGAAGCAATCACCTCAGTATGGATGCCGGGCTGCACCTGTGTGCCTTCCCCGGCCGTCCCGAGGACGGTCACCGCCGCTGCAGACGACTGCGCCTCTTCCGTAGCACGCAAGGTGAGCGTCGCCGAATTTCGCCCGGTCCCGATGATCACCGGATCGGCTGTGATTCCGGGAGGGAGTCCGTCGACGACCAGTTCGATCGGAGCGGACAACTTGTGTCGGGTTGCGACGACGTCCACCGCCGCAGTTCCCCCACGGGGGATATTCACAGTCTCGGAGGCAAGAGCCAGTTCGGCCGACGCAACGACCTTCGACAGTTCAATCGCGTACGAGTATTCGTCGCCGCCACGCTCCAGAAGATCCGACACCTCCAGGATGTGGTCTCCATCAACCTTGATCGCCTGGACGAACGACGCTTCGGCGGTCTTTACATCATCGACGCTCGCCAACTGGGCTCCGTCCGGCTGCAACAGACGGAGATTCAGGTCGGCGACCGGTCCCGCATTCCGAGTCAGTCCAATGACCCGGATTTCATCACCTGCCTTCGCAGAAATGACGTAACGATCGACATCGCGCGGTTGCTCAAACCGCCCCCCGATGAAGGCATCCATCGGTACCGCGATCGGTTCGGCGGACTCTGAGCCGGCGTCAATCACAGTCGGCCGATCAACGACGCGGAACATCGCGAAGGCATTCGTGGCCCCCTGTTCGCGACGAATGTTGACCGGGAAGTAATCGGTCGGCCAATCGGCCGGGACGTCGACGGTCGTCGCTGAGACTCCCTCGAGATCGATCCCGGCAAAGCTCACGGGCGTCGACGTTCCTCGCTGCAGGGGCAGCGGTACGCCCGAATTCACGAGCGGGAAGTCGCCGATCCGGAGGCGGTAGAAATGGTTTCCGCTGCCGGAGTACCGGATGTCGCGGACCTCAAGCAGGTAGGTCCCCGCGTCTTCAAACTGATGCACAAGCTGGCAGTCCCCCCCTAACCCCGGAGTATCGTCGGCGTAGTTGAGTTCGCGACCATCCAGCCGGGAGAGGATCAGCGTCGGATCAAGTGCCGACCCGAGCCGCCGCGCGAAAATCTCGAACGAGACACGCTGCCCGGCCTGCACCTCAAAACGGTAATAGTCGCGGGAAAGTTGATCGACGTGTCCGTCAATCGCGACCGGCAGGGTCACCATCTGGGCCTGCTCCGGAGTCCCGTTCGGAACTTCAGACACCGCAGGAAGGTCATCCACCAGACACAGCGCGAGACTGCTTACACCCTCAC
>CAZUXX010000427.1:593-2499 GCA_964624215.1 uncultured Planctomycetaceae bacterium | reverse complement strand
CTCACTCCCCACGACCCGGACGGCGTGCACACCACACGGAGTCTCTCCCGGCAGCTCGACGCGAAAGGTCACCTGCCCCGCGTCCGCCGGCTTCTCGGGACTGGTCTGGGCTGTTGCACTGCACGACGTCCAGAGCTGAGTGACGCCGGCGAGATTCTGTCCCCGGATGGTGAATTCGTGAGGCTCTCCCGGACGAATGGCCCGAGGCTGAAGCGACTGAATCACCGGAGGAGCAGCCGATGCCAGAGTGACACTCGCCAGCAGAAAAACCGTGGCTCCCAATCGAGTCATCACGTAGCGAAAGCAGTCAGGGCGAGGGAGGTGTCTCATGGTCTCACTGGTCCGGGACGTCGTCATCTGGTTCTGAGTGTCCGCCATTCCGTTCAAGTCCGAGTCCGCCTGGCCCACCCGTGGATCACCGCGGATCTCCCACCCCGGGGATGGCTCCCAGGATCTTCTTCAATCGCGAGACGGCGCGCACGTAACGTGCGCTGGCAGCCTGCTCGCTCAGCCCGAGCACGTTCGCCGTCTCCAGGTTGCTGAGTTCTTCGAAGTGTCTGAGGGCAAGGACCTCCCGATCGAGCTCACCCATCGATTCAAGAGCCAGTTGCAACTGCTCGGAAAGTTCGGCCCGCAGTGCCGCCTGCGAGGGGGAGGTCAGATGGCCCAGCAGATGGAACGAGAGTGAAAACGACGTCGACTCGGACGTCCAGCCCCCATGGATCGAGCGATCTCTCGCGGCATCCCGCGCCTGGGTTCCCAGATGACGGCGATGCACATCGATGAGCGTCTGGTTGGCGATCATCCGCAACCAGATAAACAGCCCCTGCGGCGAGTCGTGCAGGAAGTGCTGGATCCGCTGCTCAGCGGCGAGATACGCCTCCTGCAGAATGTCATCGGGATCGATGCGTCCCCGCAGACGCTGATCGATACGAAAGTTGATGATCCGCCACAGGCGCTCGCGGTGATAAGCAAACAGCCTGGCAAGCGCCGTCTTGTCCCCGTGGATCACCCGGTCGACGAGCGTGCTGATCTGTTCTTCGGTGAGCGAAGAGTCAGCCATGCGTTGCGGGCTTCCCGGTGGACTGGATCTGCGAACGGACGGTTGATCGGGTTGCCGTCCGTCTGTCTCGTGCCAAGGTATGCCGTCCGTCAACGGGTGTCACGCCTTCCGCTCGCGTTCAGGGCCTGCTGGATGTCATCTTCCAGTTCCATGGCCCTCTTCTGTGCTTCGTCGATCGGCAGGCCGGCCTGCATCCCCGGTCGCTCGTGTCCGACATGGCTCAGCCAGGCGTCATGCAGAATCTTCTGACGCTGCTGGACCAGCTTGAGCAGAACATCCCCCGGTGCCTCCTCGTGCGGGATGTTCCACGCATCGAGTATTGCACCGGCGATCACGGCATGACCGGCCGCGTTGGGATGAACCCCGTCGGGGGTCATCGTGAAGTCGGGGTCTGACGATCTCTTCTGCTTGACCGCCTCGACGTACGGGGTGCGAATGTCAATCACCTGCTGCACTCCATCCTGCTGCTGAAGAATCCACGCGGCATAGCCGGCAAGAACCTCGTCATAGCCCTCGTACGTCACGCCGAAGGGGAATTCTTTGTCAGTCGCCGGTCGCAACTTCCCTCGATTCCGAAGCGGCTCGGGATCAAAGGGAGGCGGAGTCAGCAGAATCACCTTGGCACCACGTTTGTGTGCTTCCGCAATCACCCGGTGGATGCCGTTCCGGTAGGCCGCAAACCGCTCCTCACTCGGAGGGTGGTAAATCCCGTCGTTCATCCCGTAGCAGACGACAACGATATCCGGCTGTGACTTGTCCAGTGCTGCTTCAAGCCGGGTCTGGATCGTTGGTCGGGGGAAGGGATGCCCCGGTTCAGACAGCCCGCTGGCGGTTTCGCTCGGG
>CAZUXX010000427.1:0-583 GCA_964624215.1 uncultured Planctomycetaceae bacterium | reverse complement strand
GAGGTTGATGAGTTCCGGCATCGGATCGAGCTCGTGAAGCCGCAGCGCCGCCTCGATGCGAACGATGTAGCCCCCGGCATGGGTGATCGAGTCTCCCAGAAAAACAATCCGCTTTCCGGCCAGCTCTGGTCGGTCGGCCTGTGCAGACGGCACCACAAGCAGCAGACACAGCCCGGCCGTTAGACAGGACAGCACTCGCATGGCAATTCCCCGGTGCGATTCGATGGATGAAACCTGAATGGAATGCGGCATCTCCTCCGGTCAGGACAGGCGCATCAAGTCTACCGCTCTCCGCTAAACCCTCCCGGAATGAATCCCGAGTTTGGCGTGCAGACACGCGATTGCACAGTGAGTGAGAGATCGCCGGTGGACGGTGGGAAAGTGAGACCCGGGTGGTCTACACTCCGCCGACGTTCAACCTGCAGGGACTTTCCGTCATGTCATCGCCACGTGTCCGCCGCGAAGACCTCAAGCCGGGCGAGGTCCTGTGCTCCTACTGCACCGCCAAATGCTGCCGGTACTATGCGTTTCCAATCGAAAAGCCAAAGGAGTTCCGCGATTACGAGCACATCCGCTGGTTCAT
>CAZUXX010000426.1:0-4050 GCA_964624215.1 uncultured Planctomycetaceae bacterium | reverse complement strand
TATGGTGTCCCAGAAAAATGGCACCCGCATTCTGCACCCGGGCCAGCATCGCTTCGGGGTCGGCCGTCGAGATGTGCAGATGCTCGGTGGCCAGTTCATCGGCCATGCGGGCGGCCTCCTCGGCGTCCCGCGCGAGAATCAGGGCTCCGTACTGTTCCAGGCCCTGGCGGGCGAGATCTCCCCGTTCCAGCCGGACAAGCTGGTCTTCGAGACACTGCTGGACGGTCTCAATCAGCGGAGCATGCCAGGTGATGAGCACGCCTGAGCCCGGGCTGTGTTCCGCCTGCGAAATCAGATCGCTGGCGACGAACTCCGGTCGCGCGGTCTCGTCGGCCAGCACGACCACCTCACTCGGGCCGGCGATGCTGTCGATATCGACCTCGCCAAACACCAGCCGCTTGGCGAGCGCAACGAACAGGTTTCCCGGCCCGACAATCTTGTCGACGCGGGGGATCCCGTCGACGCCGTAAGCCAGGGCGGCAACGGCCTGTGCCCCGCCCACACGATAGACCTCGTTGATCCCGATTTCGTGGCACGTCGCCAGCAGTGTCGGGTTGTATCCGCCAGACTCTGTGGGGGGCACAACGACTGCGATCTCGGCGACTTTGGCGGTTTGCGCCGGGACGGCCGTCATCAAAAGCGTTGAGGGATACGCCGCCGCTCCACCGGGGACGCACACACCCACCCGTCGCAAGGGAAGGTGCCGCTGCCGCAGTTCAACCTGCCCGCCGTTCCGCTCGCGTCGGATGACGACATCCCGGGGGAGGACTGCTTCCTGAAACTCACGGATGTTGTCCCGGATCCGCCGCACCGTTTCGAGATACTCCGGCGAGGCCTGGGCATGGGCCCGGGCAAATTCGTCGGCACCGACCCGCATCGACTCGGCATCAAGCCGTTTCCCGTCCAGCTTCTCCGTGTAGCGAAGCACCGCAGCCAGCCCTTCGGTCTGCACGTCGCGGCAGATTCGCTCGACGACTTGCTGCGGGGATAGAGGTTCACCAAACAGTTCGATTGTCCGCTGGCGGCCACGCTCCGAGACGACGTCTCCCCGGGGGCTCAACCGCGCGCGAAGTTCGGCAAACAGCGTCGAGGCGTCCTGCCTCGTACAGTCAATCGTGGGAATCGCGAGCGACATCAGAGCAGAGGGTGTCGCCGCGCGACGTCAATGGCGACCGCAGCGTAAAGGCAGTCGCGACAGAGGGTGGCACGCGGCCAGGGACGTTCCGGATAAGCGGCGATACCGTTCACCGCCGGGACGAACACCTCTTGAGGGATCAATCTCGTGGCGGTTTCCTCAAAAGGGTGGGCAACCGGACTTGAACCGGCGACCTCTGGAACCACAATCCAGCGCTCTAACCAGCTGAGCTATGCCCACCGTGTGCGGTGTGTACGACCGGGTGCGGCCGACGGGCAATAAGTTATCGTACGTTCACGACGGACTCAAGAGTCAAAGGCGATCCCGGAGAACGTCACCGTTTCCCACAAACCGCGTTTGATTCGTACTCCCCGTCACGGTCGATCGTTCGCGTTGTACCGCCCGGTGTCCATCGGAATGGAACGATCCCCGCACCGTCCCGGATCCTCATGACTGCACTCCCTTACCTCGTCCGGCTCCAGCAGCGGCTCGCCTGGGGACTCGACTGGCTTTCCCCCGAACGCCGGCAGTGTCACGCCGAATTCGTGCTCCGTCATCAGCAGGCCGATGGCGGGTTCCGCGATCGGGAAGGGGATTCCGACCTGTACTACACCGCGTTTGCTGTTCGGACCCTGGCTCTGCTCGACGGACTGTCCGGAGCCGTCGACGGGGGGCTGGTCGACTATCTCGCCGCACAGGAAGTGCCGCGACTGGGAGTCATTGATCTCATGAACTGGAGTTCGATGGCCGTTGCCCTTCAGGCAGCGGGGATGCCCGACCCGGTGGGCAGCGACGCGGCCGACGTTCGAAACCTGATCCTCGCTCGATTCGAATCGGTCCGCTGCCGCGACGGGGGCTACGCCAAGAGCCCCGAAGGGGCCTCGTCGAGTACCTATCACACCTTTCTGGTGATTACCGCCGCCGACCTGTTCGGAGCCGAATTGCCCGACCGCAATCGTCTGATCCAGTTCCTCTACGACCGCCAGCGCGACGATGGCGGGTTCGTCGAGATTGCACCGATGAAACGCAGTGGCACGAACCCTACGGCAGCCGCTGCAGCGTCACTGGAACTGCTCGGGGCGATGGACGACGAACTGCGGGACGACGTGGCGGCGTTTCTGACCGACGTTCGTGCATCAGAAGGAGGCTTTTGCGCGAACTCCCGCATTCCGTTCGCCGATGCGCTCTCGTCGTTCACGGGACTGCTGACGCTGATGGATCTCGACCGCCGGGCCGGGCTTGATCTCCGGCAGACGTGCCACTGGGTCGAGTCGCAGCTGGAGTTTCCCACCGGCGGGTTCCGCGCCGCCACATGGGACGAACAGGCCGACGTGGAATACACCTTCTACGCCCTGGGGCTTCTGTCGCTGATTCACCAGATGCAAAGCAACACGATCGACTGAGTGCTGCAGGGCACCTGGCCTCGGCCAGACGTCGTTCCGGAAATTACTTCGCAGCAAAATCGTCCGATCGGGAATTTCCCGAATCCAGTTTGACGTTCAGGTCTGGTCCGGGTAGCTTCGATTCATCGACCGTTTCGAGTCGCAAAGGTGCGATCCTCGTAACGGATCATGGAGGTATCGATGCCTGATACGCCTGTTGGTGGTCTGGATTCCGGACCGGTTCCCCCCGCTGCTGATCGCCCACGGATGTCGACGCCTTCGCCTGAAGAACTCCGCCATCAGCTGACGCAACTCGTCCAGGTCAAAACCGGCAGTCAGATCGTCGACCTCGATGTCGAGGTTCGCGACAGCGAGGTGATCCTCACGGGCCACGCTCCCAGCTACCGTGCCAAGCAACTGGCAACCCATGCTGCGATCGACCAGGTCGGATCCCGGCGTCTGATGAACGCCATAGATGTTCGCTGAGTGCCAGGGAGTTTCTGCCCGGCGACCGCTCACATCTGCAGGGTGACCGCCTTCACTTCCGTGTACAGGTCCAGGGCCTCGTGGCCCATTTCGCGGCCCCAGCCTGATTGCTTGTAACCCCCGAAGGGCAGGGCGGCATCGAAGATGTTGTAGCAGTTGATCCACACCGAACCGGCCCGCAGACGTTTGGCAATTCGGTGGCCCTGGCTGATGTCCTTCGTCCACACAGCGGCGGCCAGTCCGTAGATCGTGTCATTCGCGGCGGCAATCACTTCATCAATCTCTTCGTAAGCGACGGCAGCGACAACCGGGCCAAAAATCTCTTCGCGAATCACCTGCATCTCGGGGCGGGTGCCGACGAGTACGGTCGGCTCTACAAAATACCCGGACTCACCAGCCGGCTTGCCACCGGTGACTGCCTGGGCCCCCTCCTTGAATCCCGACGACAGGTAGCCACACACGCGATCGAACTGAACCTTCGAGACGAGCGGCCCCATGCCGGCTTCGGGATGCAGTCCCGGTCCCAGGGGAATCTGCTCCGCCTCGCGGGCAACCCCTTCAACCACTTCGTCGAACTGGCTGCGATGGACATACAGCCGCGAGCCGGCACAGCAGCACTGGCCCTGGTTGAAGAAGATGGCGTTGGCCGCCCCCGTGATGGCGCTGGGAATGTCGGCGTCAGGGAGGACGATGTTCGGACTCTTGCCGCCGAGTTCGAGAGTCACCTTCTTCAGGTTCGATTCTCCAGCCGCCTTGACGATCAGCTTGCCCACCTCGGTGGAGCCGGTGAAGGCGATCTTGTCGACATCGGGATGGGCCGAGAGAGCCGCTCCGGCCGTCTCGCCATACCCGGTGATGATGTTGACGACACCCGGCGGGAAACCGGCCTGCCGAATCAGCTCACCCAGTCGCAACGCACTCAGCGGGGTCTCTTCAGCCACCTTGAGCACGACGGTGCAGCCGACCGCCAGGGCCGGCCCGAGCTTCCACGCCGCCATCAGCAGGGGAAAGTTCCACGGAATAATCTGGCCCACAACGCCGACAGGT
>CAZUXX010000425.1:0-4059 GCA_964624215.1 uncultured Planctomycetaceae bacterium | reverse complement strand
GTCCCCATGCGTGTGCTGTCGCGGCTGCGAGGCGTTGGCAACAAGACCCGCCGCGAGATCACCGCCGCCGTCAAGATTCTGCGGGAACGACTCGGCAAACCCGAGCGCGAACAGCCGCTGGTGCCTGAGACGGGCGACAAGGAAACCGAGGTCGTTGACGTCGCCAGCTTGAGCGTCGATCTCCTGGCCGATCGTCTCTTGAAAACCGGATCGCGGGATGGCGAGACATTTCAACGGACGGTGCAACTGCTGCTGGGGCTCGATCCCGATCTGACGGACTGCTGGCCGAGCCAGGCCGATATTGCCGAGAAAACGGAAGTCACTCGCGGGCGGATCGGGCAAATCATCAGCAAGCTGCATGAACGCTGGGCGAAGGATGCGGCGATCAATCGGTTGCGATCGGATCTCGCGGAAATGCTCAGCGGTCACGGTGGCGTCATGTCGCCCCGCGAACTGAGCGAAGCGGTACTGGTCGCCCGGGGATCGTCACAAGATGATCCGCTCCGCAGGCAACTGGCACTGGCCGTGGTGCGGGCGGCGACCGAAGTTGAGCGAACGATGTCGGAGCCGCGGTTCCTGGTTCGCCGCGACAAGCAGCACGTGGTGATCGCACGCCGCGGCGATCTGGCCAGTTACGCGCGAAGCCTGGGCGACGAGGCCGATTGCATCGCTGACGAAGATCCGCTGCTGGCCCCATCGCGTGTCATCGAACGATTGCGCGAAGTGACCGCCCCGGCCGATGTTTCGATCCCGGATGCTCGACTGGTTCGGCTGGCCGCCGAGTTCCGAACATGCCGCCGTTTCCAGCCGGCAGGAACTGTATCCCCGCGGCATGCCTGAGGATCGGGCACTCAAACTGTCTCAGGGTGCCCTGTTAGGACAGAGGATGCTCACGGTCGAGCAGATTCGCGATCGGGTTGCGGGCCGCTATCCCGAAGCCGCACCGCTCCCCGACCGCCCCGCGCTGGATGAACTACTGCGTCAGGCCGGGTTTGACTTCAAATGGGACGCCAGCGGCAAAGACGGGGTCGGCTGCTACGTTAGTCCGCTCCGCGATCTCGTCTCCGTCACCAGCGGCAGTAGTTCGATTCAGCGGCAGCCAACGCGGCCGGGGCAAGGCGAAGCGGGAGAGATCACACCCGAAGAAGCCGATGCCCGGCAGTTTGAAGAACGGTTGCAGCGATCCATCCAGGAAGGTTCGTTCCTGGCGTTGCTGGTGAACCCCAAGTATTACGACCGCGCCCGCAAGGAACTCTGTCGCCGGTTCCCGCTGGAGCTTGTCGACTTCGAGGGCGTATTTCTCGATGCCCTGCACCAAACAGCCGACAGTGCCAAGGTCAAATGGGACCTCGTACTGCAAACCGACACCCGTCCCCACGAAGGCGACTGGGACAAGTTGATGATGCTCGTCGGCCGTACGATGCCGGAGGTGGAGTTGTCAGTAGTCAGTGGTCAGTCGTCAGAAGCTTGCAGTCAGCAGTCAGCAGACGGGCGGTCGATTCTGATGGTGTATCCGGGATTGCTTGCTCGGTACGAGCAAATGAACTTTCTGGAGACCCTGCGGGAGGCGGTCACGCGCGGTCAGCATCTGAAATCCTGTTGGATTCTGCTGCCGGGCGACAACCAGGCCATGATCGATGGCAAGCCCGTTCCGTTGATTGGTCCCGGACAGAAAACGCGGATACCGGAGAGTTGGCTGGCGAATGCGCACCGAAGTGGTCAGTCGTCAGTTGTCAGTGATCAGTCGACGGAGGTGAACCATGCAGAACTTCCGTGATTTGAAAGTCTGGGAAAAAGCTCACGCACTCACATTAGACATTTACAAAGCCACTCGGAACTTTCCGCGCGAAGAACTTTACGGACTGACGAGCCAACTGCGACGAGCTGCTTCATCCGTCCCTGCCAACATTGCGGAGGGCTGTGGCAGAAACACCGGATCGGAGCTGAGGCGTTTTCTTGAGATCTCAATGGGTTCTGCTAGCGAAGTGCAATATCACCTCCTACTCGCACGCGACCTTGGCATGTTGCCAACGGAACAACACCAACAACTGAACAACCAGACCTGCGAAATCAAACGCATGCTCGCCGCCTTCATCAACAAACTGAAAACTGACCACTGATAACTGAAAACTCCTCACATGATTGACCGCGCTGCCTTACTTTCTGATCTGCAAGCCCTGCTCAAGCGGCTGGAAGCCGACCTGCTTGAACGTAGCGAGTCGACCGAGATTCCAGACGTCGGGGAGACGCTGCGCGCGGAATACGAGCGGGCGAAGAAGGCGGAGCGGACGGCGCAGAACTACGAGGACTGGCGTAGCGATGCCATCACACAGGCGGCCGCGGCATGGGTGCTGTCGTGTGTGTTCGTGCGGTTCCTGGAAGACAACAAGCTGATCGACCCGCCGAAAATCGCTGGCCCTACGAGCGATCAGCCGTCAGCAGTCAGCGGTCAGCAGAACAAGAAAGCTGAAAGCCGATCGCTGAACGCTGACAGCTTCTCTCGGCTACAACAAGCTCGTGACGAGCACACGCTGTACTTTCAGGATTCGGAGCGGGCAAAACTCACGGACCGCGAGTATCTGCTGTCGGTGTTTGATGAGCTGGCGAAGTTGCCCGGCACCAAGGACGTGTTCGGCGAGCACAACCCGATCCGCGAACTGCCGAACTGGCTCTCCGGTGATGCGGCGGGAGAGCTGCTGCGATTCTTCCAGAAGATCGACGCCAACACGGGCGATCTGATCCACGACTTTACAAGCGGTCAGCCATCAGCCATCAGCAATCAGCAAGAGAATCAAGCTGACAGCCGATCGCTGAACGCTGACGGCTTTGCCGACACCCGCTTCCTGGGCGATCTGTATCAGGATCTTTCGGAAGCAGCCCGCAAGAAATATGCCCTGCTGCAAACGCCGGAGTTCGTGGAGGAGTTCATTCTGGACCGGACCCTGGAGCCAGCGCTGGAGGAGTTTGGATTGGAACCGAGCGATCAGCAGTCAGCAGTCAGCGATCAGGAGGAAAAAGCTGAAAGCCGATCGCTGAATGCCGACCGCTTCAAGATGATCGACCCCGCCTGCGGCAGCGGGCACTTTCTGCTGGGGGCGTTTCCTCGCATCCTGGACCGCTGGCAGAAGCAGGAACCGGGCGGCAAGATTCGCGACCTCGTGCAGAAAACGCTCGACTGCATCCACGGCGTCGATGTAAATCCCTACGCCGTGGCGATCGCTCGCTTCCGGTTGCTACTGATGGCGATGAAGGCGTGTGGCATCAAACGCCTCGCCGATGCCCCCGGCTTCCACTTCAACTTGGCCTGCGGGGATTCGCTCCTCCATGCACCGCTGCGGGGCGGCCAGCATGTCTTCGATTGGGAACTGACCAGCGAGGACGTCGAGTGCGAGCATGCCTATCAGAGCGAAGACCTCGCCGAACTGAAACGGATGCTCCGCGCGGGCCAGTATCACGCCGTGGTGACTAACCCGCCCTACATCACACCCAAGGACCGGCAGCTCAATCAGCGGTACCGCAAGCGGTTTGAAGCCTGCCACATGAAGTATTCACTCGCCGTGCCCTTCATGGAACGTATTTTCCGCCTGGCGGTCGCCGGCGGGTTCACCGGCCAGATCACCGCCAACAGCTTTATGAAGCGCGAGTTCGGCAAGAAGCTGATCGAGTCGTTCCTGCCCCAGGTCGACCTGACGCATGTGATCGACACCAGTGGTGCGTACATTCCCGGTCACGGTACACCGACTGTGATTCTGCTGGGGCGGCACCGCCCGCCGGTCGGCGGCACGATTCGCACCGTCATGGGCATCCGCGGCGAGCCTTCGACTCCCGCCGACCCGGCCCGGGGCCTGGTCTGGAGTGCGATCGTGGCGCAACTCGATCGGCCGGGCACGCAAAGCGAGTTCGTCAGCGTGGCCGATTCCGAGCGCCAGCGGTTTCATTCGCATCCCTGGTCCATCGGCGGCGGCGGGGCGGCGGAGTTGAAAGAGCGGTTGGAGGAGGGAGCGGCGGAGACACTGAGTGCGCGGAGTAGTGCGATCGGAATCACTGCCGTTACGGGCG
>CAZUXX010000424.1:0-4066 GCA_964624215.1 uncultured Planctomycetaceae bacterium | reverse complement strand
TGGATCAACTTCTGGCCCTTCGTGACCGAGTCTCCGATATCGACGAGGACTTCTTCTACATAGCCGGTGACCTTCGGATATAAGGGCGTTTCCTCGAACGCCTCGACTCGCCCCGGTTGCGACGTGTGGAGTGCCAGAGTCTTGCGCTCCGGTCGGCCGACCCTGACGCGGTCGACGGAAGCATCCGTCGCCGCTTGCGCGTGGGCGGGAGATTCGGCGACGGTCGGGCGACTGCAGCCACTGGTTGAGACGAGTACACCGCAAGCAATCGCGGCGACACCAAGAGAATGAACAAGATTCATGTAGAGTCTCCTATCTGAGCAACAGGCTAGGTAGTAGCGGCCCGTTCTCGATAGTGGATGCTTTGTGGATCGGTTGGGTCGAGTGATGCAGATGCGGTACTGCCCCGTGACTGAATCAATGCAAAAACGCTCGGCAGAACGAATAAGGTCGCAAACGTCGCGGCGATCAATCCGCCGATCACCGCTCGCCCCAGTGGGGCGTTCTGTTGCCCCGCTTCGCCGAACGCCAGAGCCATCGGCAGCATTCCGGCAATCATGGCACAACTTGTCATCAAGATCGCTCGCAGGCGGCTCCCCGCTCCCTGGACGGCCGCGTCTCGCGCCGTCAATGAGCCGCGCCGCCGTTGCTCGGCAAACGTCACCAGAAGGATTGCATTGGCCATCGCCACTCCAATCGACATGATCGAGCCGATGAAGGACTGAATGTTGAGGGTCGTGCTGGTTAGCCAGAGCATCAGTACGACGCCTGCCACAACGGCAGGAGCGGTCGACACAGTGACCAACGCCAGCCGTAGCGATTGGAAATTTGCCGTCAGCAACAGGAAAACCGCGACCACGGCAAGTCCCAGTCCGATGGACAATCCCGTTTGCATTTCCCGCATTGGGGGAATCTGACCGCGTATCTCCACCTGAATGCCTGCAGGTGGGTCGCCCACCCGCGCCAATGCGCGAGATACCGCCGTCGAGATGGTACCCAGGTCCGCATCAGCGACATTGGCTGTCAACGTGATCTGTCGCCGCATGTTGTAGCGGTCGTACTGGCCGGGCATCGTTCCCTGTTCCAGTTGGGCGATGTCTCGAATCAGGACTTGCCCCTGATCAGTCTGCTTCAATGGAATCCGCCCCAATGCTTCGATTGAGCCAACGGTTTCCGTGTCGTACGGACTGCGGACCACAGGGCGAGGAATCTCAACCTGGACCTGGTACGCGATACCACTCTTGGGATCAGCCCAGTAGTTCGGGACGACAAAGCGGCTGGATGACGTTGCCGTGACAAGAGCGCGGGAGACATCCACGGGCATCAAGCCCGCCAGGCCGGCCTTCTCACGGTCGACGCTCACTTGAATGGTCGGGTAGTCCAATGACTGCCCGATCTGCAGATCTCGTAAAGCGGGAATCTGCGCCAGTTCAGCGCGAAGTTTCTCGGCAAAATCGCGATTCTGCTGAAAATTCGGGCCGCTGACCACAACTTCCACGGGAGTGGGTGAACCGAAGCTCATCACTTCGTTCACGATGTCCGAGGGCTCGAACGAGAATCGGACGTCTGGCATCTCTGCGGACAGCCGCTTCCGGACGCGCTCCTTTAGAACTTCATCGGAAATCCCGATGTGGTCGTTCAGATCGACGTACAGGATCGCTTCCTCGGGTCCGCGCGACCACTGGTAGACCGCGTTCACCGGGAAGTTCGAGTGAATCATTCCCACGTAGCCGAGTGTCAGGTCCACGTTCTCGGCCCCGACCTCATCCTGGATGTGAGCGAGAGCTTCCTTCGCCAATTGTTCGGTCTTTTCGATGTGCGTTCCATCGGGAGCCCGCATTCGCAACCGAAACTGCGCCGCATCGACCACCGGGAAAATTCCTCGTCCTAATTGCGGCCCCAGAACGCCGATCACGCCGGCACTTCCGACCAGATAAACGACAATCACCAACCAGCGAACACGCACCAACCCGCCCAGGACTCGTTCGTAAGCACCACGGATGCGATCGAAGAAACCAGGGCCGTGGTGCTCCCCTTGATATTTCAGCAGCCACACCGAAAGGACTGGCACGAAGGTGCTCGACAGGATGTACGATGCGATCATCGCAAAGCCGACTGACAGCGATAGCGGAACGAACAGCGCCCGTGCGGCCCCCTGCATGAAGAACGATGAAACAAACACTGCGAGAATGCAGAGCATCGCCAGGAGCCGGGGGATCGCCGTTTCCGCCGACCCATCACTTACCGCTTCCGCTAGCGGCTTGCCTTGTTGCAAATGCGCATGGATGTTCTCGATGGCGACGGTCGCCTCGTCCACCAGAATCCCGATGGCGAGTGCCAATCCACCGAGCGTCATCAGATTGATCGTTTGCCCGGTGATCCAGAGTGCCAATACCGAGCACATAAGGGCGAGCGGAATATTGAGCACGACGATGAGCGAGCTGCGCCAGTCTCGCAAGAACAACAGAATCATCAGACCTACCAGCACAGCGCCGAGCAGCCCCTCGGTTACCACTCCTTCGACAGCCCGCGTCACATAGGGTGACTGGTCGAATTCAAAGCGGACATCAATGCCCTCGCCTTCTTGGCCCAATGCCTCTTTCATCCGGGGCAGGGCATTCTTGATGTTGTTGATCACGCTCAGCGTCGATGCATCCGCCCGTTTCGTCGCCAGGATGTAGACGGCTCGCCGTCCATTAGCCAAGGCATATCCAGCAGGTGCGTCCGCAGAGTCCTGAATGTAGCCAACGTCTCGCAAGTAAACGGGATGGTCGCCTGTACGGATCGGAATGGTGCCGAGCTCCAGCGGATTCTTGACCACCGAATTCACAGGGACAATCGGGTACTTGTCTCCAAGCGGTACATTTCCGGACGGGCTGATGGCATTCCCTCGCACCAGCGCTGTGATCGCCTCTTCTGGAGACATGCCGTAGGACTGCAGCCGCCGTGGGTCCATCGTGACCACGATCGTTCGCGCGCTGCCGCCGAACGGCGGCGGCGCGGAGACGCCCGGTAAGCTCGAAAACATTGGGCGGATGCGGAACAGAGCGAGATCCTGAATCTCGGCGATACTGCGGGTTTCGCTGGAGAGGACGAGGTAGCCCACCGGGACGCTGCCGGTGTCGAACCGCATCACGAACGGGGAAACCGTCCCCGGCGGCATGAACGCCTGCGAGCGGTTGACGTAGTTGATCGTCTCTGCCATCGCCTGGGCCATGTTGGTGCCAGGGTGGAAATACAACTTCATCAACGCCGTGCCCTGCACGTTGCGGGACTCAACGTGGTGGATGCCGCTGATGTACAGAAAGTGGTACTCGTAGTAGTTGGTGAGAAAGCCTTCCATCTGTGCCGGGTCCATGCCGCCGTAGGGCTGGCAGACGTAGATCACCGGCAGATTCAGGCTGGGGAAGATGTCGACTTCCATCCCCTTCGGCAGCCCTTCCGGATAGGGGATTCCGAATTGCTCCGACACCGAAGGCCCGACGGCTAGGAAGCTCCCCAGGGCGGTGGCGAGGATGATCACCATTACAGTCCACGGACGCCGCAGTGCCGACAGAATCAATTGCATGGCTTCACTTCCCCCCGGCGGACGTCCAGTCCAGGAGCCCGTGTTTCGTTGCATTCACGTACTGTCAAAGATCACCGATCAGGGAAGCTGAATCAATTAACCGGAGTTTAGAAGTAGCGAATTCAGCCCCAATCTCAGTGGCAGTTCGCGGTGGAAGCTTCAATGACTGCCAGTGCTATAAGGCCTGATTTGGACTGCATTTGCCACGACTGAAATGTGCCGAGTGTTGCCCTTTTCGGACTGCGAACCGATGTGGCAGTGGAATTCCATGAACGAGCCGATGGCGGTACGCCGATTTTGACGAAAGCCCCGGTTACGCGCGTTTTTTGAATTCTGACCAGGGGGTGCGATGACCATTCGCAGCCAGGGAAGACATATTCGAGATGTTCTAGTGGTCGCTGGGATGGCAGCGGCGATCGTCGGTTGCAAGTCGACTGGCAGTCGTCCAGTCACGACGCAACGGATGACGCCCTCGGCAGCTGTGGCCCCCGAGGCGGT
>CAZUXX010000423.1:0-4086 GCA_964624215.1 uncultured Planctomycetaceae bacterium | reverse complement strand
CCATAAGCGGATGCAGGTGATGATGAGCTTCGTCGGCGGACTGATGCTCGGGATCTCCCTGTTCCACATGTTGCCGCACGCGCTTCATCAGCTGGGGCCCGACCGACACGACTTCGTCACGCTCTGGATGATGGCCGGCCTGCTGACGATGTTCTTCCTCCTGCGCATGTTCCACTTCCACCATCACGACGCGATTCATCCCCCGTCCGAGCATCACGACCACGATTGCGACGCCGAGGCGGCCCATTCACACGGACCGCATCCCCACGAGCTCAGTTGGCTGGGCGTCTTCCTGGGCCTGTGTGTGCACACGTTTATTGACGGCATGGTGCTCGGTGCCAGCGTCGCTGCCGAAGCGAACGCGAGCCCCTGGTATAGTCTGTTGGGATTCGGCACCTTTCTGGCAATCGTCGCGCACAAGCCGCTCGATGCGGTCACAATTACCTCGCTGATGTCGATCAGCCGCTGGCCGGCCTCAACGCGGATGCTGGTCAACGCCACCTTCGCCCTGATGTGCCCGCTGGGGGCCGTCCTCTTTTTCGTCGGCATGGGGCATCTCTCGGCCAGTGAACAACTGGTTCTCGGCGCGACCCTCGCATTCTCTGCGGGAGTTTTCCTGTGCATTTCGCTCAGTGACCTGCTCCCCGAGATGGAATTTCATTCGCATCATCAATTGCTCCTGAGCGGGGCCCTCCTCGCCGGCATCGGCTTGGCGTGGCTTGTCCACTGGCTTGAGCCGCCGCACTCCCACAGCGTTTCGCCACCGCCGGGATCGGTCGCCGCACCGATCGAGTTCGATTTCACGAAGTGACGTCCTCACGCCCCGGTGTGCCCCCCCATGGGGGGACGACGTCAGGATTTCAGATCCAACAACACGGCGCAGCGGAGGTGTGAACTTGACGGGGCGCCCGTTCCATCGCAGCGCCTATAAACAGGGAGCGCGCGAACCTTCTTGTCCAAACACTGTCCGTCCCGTTTTGCATCCGGCCGGGAACTCGGACTCGTACATTCCGGAACATTCATGTCTTCTGCCACGTCGACCGCTGCTGCATCCCCCGAGAGCGTCCGCTCGGCTGCGGGCGCCTGGCCCGACCTGTCACTGCTGGGGGTGGCGTTCATCTGGGGTGTCAACATCCCCGTGATGAAGGTCGGGCTCGACCACATGGAACTGTTCTCGTTCAACGCGAGCCGTTTGGCGATCTCGGCCGTGGTCCTGGCCATCATCGCGTACTACGAATGGCGGGCGAGCGGAGGTCATCGTGCGACGCGTCCGGCCAACTCGGCGCCACTTTCGGCCAGCGTCCGCTGGATGATCCTCCTCTACTCCTTTCTCGCAGCCGGTCTGTACCAGATCATCTTTCTGCTGGGGATCGCCCGCACAACCTCCGGAAATGCCGCGCTGATCATGACCACGGTCCCGATGTGGACAGCCCTTCTCGCCTGGTTCGCACGGCAAGAGCGGCTGTCGCGTCTTGCCTGGAGTGGACTGCTCATCGCCTTCAGCGGCACGACCATTGTCGTCGCCTATCGCGGCTTCAGTGGAAGCAGCGAACACATGCTGGGTAACGCGATCATGCTGGTCGCCGCCCTCACCTGGGCCGGCGCCACCGTCCTCGGTCGCAGCGTGTTGCGATATATGGCTCCGCTCCCCCTCTCGGCAATCGCCTCGGTCAGCATGCTGCCTCTGCACTTCGTGCTCGCAGCACCATGGCTTGGCGAGGGAATCGCGACGCTGCCACGCCTCGATGTCTGGCTCCCCGTCGTGTATTCCGGAATCTTCTCGACCGGTGTCGCACTGGCGATGTGGAACTTCGGAGTCCGGCATGCAGGAGCGGCACACGCGGCCGTCTACCAGAATCTCGTGCCCGTCGTCGCGATTGCCAGTGCCTGGCTTGTCCGCGGAGAAGGCATCCTCATCAGCCAGATCTTCGGCGGTGTGCTGATCATCAGCGGGCTGCTGACCATGCGATACGCCCGCCTCCGTCAGCGACGCACCCTCGCGGCGATGACGACCGCTGGCGAGGCTCCGACTCCGGCCTGAGACCGGCAGCGTTTCGTCATCTCTCGAGGTGCTGGATCGGGGCCGCTGGGGAGAGCGCTCACACGTCCGGGGCATTCTCCGCCAGCGTCGATGAGGGCGAATCGCCTCCGGCAGCGAACTCGATCACCCGCTCCGGCCACTGCCAGTCGGTGAGATCACCCGGCTCGACAATCGCTCGCGCCAGACGATCCCCGGCCAGTTGCCGGTAACCGAGGTAGCTGGTCGTCAGCCGCGGATTGATCTCGACAAGCACGGGTGGAGCGTCCCCCTCCTCAGACAGGATCAGATCGAAGCCGACATAGCCGCGAAGCCCCGGCAAACGCCGGCAGACCGTCCGGACGATCTCCTCAACGGCAAGCGGGACTGGCCCGGGATCGATCCGTCCGCCGAGGTAACGAAAGTGGCCGTCTTCGCTGAGCCACTGCCGGGCCAGCGGACAGATGGCCGCCGTCCCCGTTTTCGGCTCGACGATCGCGGCAACCGAGCACGCATGACCGTTCACAAACGGCTGAACAATCCGGTCGATCTCCTCCGCTGTCGATCCCTGTCCGGTGAGCACCCGGCCCCACTCCTCGACGTTGCGCACGAGTTGCATCCCCACCGAACCCGCACCATCCCGCCGCTTGAGCACGCAGGGAAAGCCGATCTGTTCGATGTTCGCAGACTCGCCTGCAACGACCGTCGGCGGTGTCGGCACCCCCCACTCTGTGAGCACGCCGGATAATCGCAGCTTGTCGCTGCAAATCGCACTCGCAGCAGAGGTGCAGTTGAGTACTTGCGAAGAAGCCTGCTCCGCCAGCCGGACCCGTTCCACGAGAACTCCGTCCAGTTCGGGAGCGATGACATACGTGGCATCTGCCTCGCCCGTGAGTCGAGCGAACAGCGCTGGCTCGTGGGCAGCGTCCTCCACAACGTGTGTGTGAGCCCCGGTCGAAAGCGGCATCGCACGCGGGTCAGACGTGGTCACCACCTCGACTCCCGCAGTCAGGAGATCGGCCACCAGCGCATCGCGCATGGCCCGCCCCTCGCGAAGCAGCGAACCCGGCAGATCCGCTCCGGCGAGTGACCCGCCCGAGATCGACTCCGAAACGAATACGAGCATCGAGCGATGGCGGTGAGGGTCAGAGTCTGAGGAGTCGCATCCGGCCTCGGCCGCGTGCCACTGCCCGTCTCGCATTACTCCGGCGGCGAGCGCTGCCCCTCGGCCGCATGCCATTCTGCCCAGTGGTCCCACGCATAGGTCCATTCCATCCACATGCGCAAAAAGGACCACAAAAGACGCATCCGGTGGACATGCTCCGGGGGAATCTTCTCGTTCCGTGTGACGGACTGCTGGGCCGCAATATCCAGCCCCCACCGCCGGGCCAGCTCCCGGCAGAACTCATCCGCAGTCAGGTCCACGGCTGCGTCCTCCCGGAGCCAGCCTGCCGCATGGCACGACGCGAACACGGTGAACAGTTCTGTTCGCGCCGGATCGACCTCCAGCGGCGCACTGTTCTGCAGAGATCGCTGCAGAATCCCGTCAACACGCTGGATCACTTCGTCGGGAGACATCGACGCTGGAGGCTGAAACATCATTGAAAAGCCGGAACCCTCTCAATCACTCACAATGGAGGCACACCGCATCACGACGCCTGTTCGGGGTCGAATCCGTGAACAAGCTCGTCGTCCCACTGGTCGAGCAGGGGCCAGTCCACCGCACACGTCCCGAAGTCGGCCATATGCTGATATCCTTCCAGACGTTCGATCGTTCGGTCGAGCATGTCGTTGTTCTTGCGGAATGGGGGGCCGTGGCTCGGAAGCAGCCACTCCACATCACTCTCGCGAATTCGCTTGAGTGACTTGATGAACGCCGGGATGTCGGACCCGTGGTGGGCGTCGATGTTCCCCACGCAACCATCACGGTAGATGTTATCCCCCGAAAACAGCAGATTCCCCATGCGGAACGACAGCTGCGCCGGTGCATGACCGGGTGTATGCCACACATCCAGCGTCAGGTTGCCTATCTGCAGGGTGTCTCCTTCATTGATTGTCCCGTCGAATTC
>CAZUXX010000422.1:1045-4096 GCA_964624215.1 uncultured Planctomycetaceae bacterium | reverse complement strand
GGCACCATCGTCGGCACGCCGTGCTACATGTCTCCTGAACAGGCCTGGGGACGCCCTTCCGAAATCACCGCCCGCAGCGACATCTACAGCCTGGGGGCAATCCTGTACGAGTTGCTCGCCGGCCGACCCCCGTTCAAGGAAGACAATCCGCTCGATGTCCTGCTGAAGGTTCGCGAGGCCGAACCGCGACCTCTGGCCCAGTGGAACCGTCAGGTCCCACGCGAACTGGAGCAGATCTGCCTCCGCTGTCTGGAAAAGGATCCCCAGCGGCGATATGCCTCTGCCGAAGAACTGGCTGACGATCTCGAACGCTTCCTGCGGGATGAACCGCTGACGCTCCCCTCGCTCGGCCTGATCCGTCGTGCCCGCCGCTGGTTCCGGCGCGAGCCCGGCCTCGTCGCGCGGCTGATCGGACTCAGCGTCGTCGCCGTCATTGAGCAGTGGTACTACTCCGCCGGTTATGGCGTTCTGCCGGAATTCCACTGGCCGGTCATGTACGTCCTCGCGGCCTGGGCCATCGTCTCGTGGTACGCACAATGGCTGCTCAACAGGACGACAATCCATGGGCCTGCCCCCTTCATCTGGGCCGCGGCCGATGGCTTACTCTTCACCATCCTCGTCCACCTCGCGTCCGAGCCTCGCGAACTGCTGATCGTCGGCTATCCCCTGCTGATCGTCGCCTCGGGTTTCTGGATCCGTGTCAGGCTCGTCGTCTTTATGACGGCCGTCTGCCTCGCCGGCTATCTCGCCATCTACCTCACCGCCGCAGACCTCGAATGGCCCCCCCATTACCCGTACCTGTTCGCTGTCATCATCGCCCTGGTGGGAGCATTCGTCGCCACACAGGTCCACAGGCTCAGAGTCCTCAGCCGCTACTTTGAACGACGTGCGGAGTAACGCGGCACGTCAGAGACCACCGCAAACACCGCGGCGGGCCCGCCGGCAAGTCGCCCTTACTCGCGGGCTTCCTCTCTCCACGCGATCCGGATCAGGCGGATTTTCCTCCGCACGGTCGACAGGGCCAGGTCGACCTCCTCGGCGATGTCGGCCGGCGAATGCCCCTGCATCAGCAAAACGGCAATCTTTCGCGCCTTGGGATCGTGGATCCTGGTCAGCAGTTGATCCAGCTGTTCCTGAAGCACCAGGACATCATCAACCTGCGGTTCCCGCGACAAGAGTTCCAGAAACTCCGAACCATCGTGCTGGTCCAGCGAGACCGCCCCCGTCGAACCACCCCGTTTCGCAGCTCCTTCCTTCCGCAAATGGCTGGCCGCCTTGCGCCGTGTCATGCTGACAAGCAGCCACCACAGTTCGTGGCGATCCTGCACACCACCAAACCGTCCCAGTTGGGCCCCGTCCCACAGACTCTCAAACACGCTCGCCGCGACATCCTCTCCCCCCAGCGCACGCGCCGGGAAGCCGGACACCTTTGCCGCGGCAATCTGCGACAGCTTCTCGAAATAGCGGTCCCACAGCTGACGGAGCGCCTCCCCGTCTCCATCTTTCATATGTCCGAGCCAGTCGGAAACGGTGGGATCGGACGAGGACATCGCGCGACAGGCGTTTTGCTGGGCTCCACAGGACAACACATGCGCAAGCCGAAGCTTACCCGTTCCGACTCAATGCCGACAACCGCCCCCGTGCGTTTCCGCTGAAGAGCACCGATCAACCAGTCGTTTTTACTGATTCTCATACCGACGAGCCGCCCCGCGATCCCTCCCACGGCACGGATCACCCCACCACCCTGCGATTGCAGGCAACGGCAGACCACCCCATAATCGCAGTTTTTGATCGGTTCGGGTGGGCTTCCACAAGTTGGCCTGCACCGCTTCAAGCCAGCGGGCAAACGATGAATCCCCAGTCCGAACGCGGTGAATCCCGGTCCCCGCAAGAGAAGACGACTCCCGGTGACGAGCCGGCGCCGCAGATCTGGCAGGATCCAAAGCACCATCTTGTCATCGGTTTGATTGCACTCCTCGCTGCACTGCTGTTTGTGTTCGGTCGCGATCGGCTGCCGGGCGAACCGCCGGCATCGCCGGCGCCCTCACCCGCAAGTCAGCCGGAGGCAACTCCGGGCAAGCCCACCGTACCGGCGACCGGTCACCTGTTCCCCAAACGCCGTTCTCGCCCGGTTGGTAACAGGAATCATCAACCCGCAGTGGCCACGGCGTCGAAGACTCTGAACGTTCCCTCGCTCTCTCTCACTCCGAATCTCCATGTCCACTGACGTGCTCTGTGCCGGCATCATTGTGGCGGACCTCGTCTCGGCTCCGATCCCGCGGTTCCCCACGGCCGGAGGTCTCGAACTGACACCGCGGCTCGAGCTTGCGATCGGCGGCTGCGCTGCCAATGTCGCCGTCGACCTGACCCGGCTCGGACGCTCCACCACAATCGCCGGACGAATCGGCGACGACGCACTCGGCCGCTTTGTGCTCGACGCACTCACGCGGCAGGGAGTTGCCACTTCAGCCGTCTCGCTGTCGACGACCGCGCAAACCTCCGCAACGATGGTCGTCAACATCGAGGGCGAAGACCGTCGATTCATTCACACCCTCGGTGCCAACGCAGAATTCACCGGAGCCGAAATCTCCGACGACGTGCTGAAGTCGACCCGCGCTGTCTACGTCGGCGGATTCGGATTGAATGCCGCTCTCTCGGGCGAACGCGTGGGAGACCTGTTCCGCCGCGCCCGCGACCTGGGCGTGCTCACCGTTCTGGATGTCGTGATCGGCGATCCCGCGCCCCTGCGGGGCATGCTGGAAGCGGCCCTGCCGTGGACCGACTTGTTCATCCCGAACGAAGACGAGGCTCGCCTCATCACAGGAGCGGACGATCCCCAGGCCCAGGCGGCCGCCTTCCGTGCGATGGGGGTTGAAACCGCTGTCATTACCTGCGGGAACAAGGGCTCCTTCCTGCTTTCGCCGACAGAAGCGCTCCACGCCTCGGCGTTTCCGGTCGAAACGGTCGATGCAACAGGAGGTGGTGACGCATTTTTGGCAGGTTTTCTCGACGCCCGGCTGCAGGGGAAGGATTCTGCCGGATGCCTGAATG
>CAZUXX010000422.1:0-1035 GCA_964624215.1 uncultured Planctomycetaceae bacterium | reverse complement strand
TGAATGCGGCGGCAGCGCTCGGCGCCAGTTGTGTCCGTCAGACCGGCGCAACGACCGGAGTCTTCCGGCGGGACGAACTCGACGAGTACCTCCGCACCCACTCTCTCACCATCGACTCACCACAGCAAAAGGCCGCAAGGTCTTCCTGACCTGCCAGGTTGGCAGCGATCACCGTAACATGCAGGACCGGCAAAGTTTTTGAACATTTCCGGACCTGCATGTGTCGACTATGATGAGGTGCATGAGAGGGGTTTCCATGCGGTGCGCAGGGGACTGTGTGCCCGTACCTCCGCCGGAGCTGACGCATGTCCGCCACGGTCGAACGCCAATCGTCGAATTACCTCGATCCTGATCAGTTCGTCGATTTCCAGCTTCAGCGAACGCGAGCCGGAATTCGGATGGCCGATCTGCTGACGGCGGGGGCCGGTATTGCTCTGGTTCTGGCGAGTTACCTGCTCGTCTTTGTCGTGCTTGACCAGTGGGTGATCCCCGGCGGATTCAGCCCATCCGCTCGCACGGTGATGCTGCTGGAGCTCCTGGCGTTCACCGCGTACTGGGTCCACCGGAAGATCGTCGTCCCGGCCCGGCGGCGGGTCACCGAGCTCTTTGCAGCACGAACGCTGGAAGCCACCGAGCCGCACCTCCGCAACACGCTGCTGACTCTCGTCGATCTGAAGCGCGCCGACCGACCGGTTTCACCGGAGATTGTCGCAGCACTCGGGAAGCGTGCTGCACGGGGACTCTCGAAGACCGACGTCGAACGGGCTGTCGATCGCCGTCCCTTGCTGCGGATGTCGTGGGCCCTCCTGGGGGTCCTGGTGCTGATTGCCCTGTATGTGGTCTTCTCACCAAAGAATATGTCGGCTTCGGTCTGGCGGGCCCTTCTCCCACTGGCCGATAAGCCCGTCGCCACGCGGACCACAATCGACCGCGTCGATCCCGGTAATACACGAGTTCTCGCCCGCACACCGTTGACCGTGACGGTCGATCTTGCCGGCGAAATGCCCCCCTCCGTCCGGCTGCTGTACACCACCC
>CAZUXX010000421.1:0-4097 GCA_964624215.1 uncultured Planctomycetaceae bacterium | reverse complement strand
TTCGGCCGACGTGCGTTGAACCGAAGCACTGCATCACACCCGACATCGCATCCGCCTCCGTTACATTGAATTCTGCTGTCGGGTCGGTAACGCAGTTTCTGCGCCGCTGGGACCGAATCGATTCGCTGCAGGATTTCCCGCGTTTCTGCAGGAAAGTGCCCCGGCGCGGCATTTCACCTGTCACCGTGGCATCTGATCGGCCGCTGGGAAATCGGCCCATCAACAACCGCCTTCCGGTCGCGCAAGCAGTGCAGGTGACGAAAACCCTGCGATCCCGATTGCGGGCAGGGCCAATTCCCGCCTGAAAAAGCTCAAGAACCTTTTGACCTTGTGTTCTGGCGCGGGTACTACAGTGGCAGGAATTGCTGAAGTCTCTGGGGGCTAGTGGGGTACGGCATCCAGTTTGCTCGTCAGCAGTTCGGTTCCCAAACTGGGTCGGAGTTTCGGGCCATACCTGCGAGGATTCTCATGAAATGGCAACTGTGTGCGGTGCTGGCTTTGTCAGTGGGGTCAGGGGTTTATGCGGCTGAGAGACAGCTCAATTGGGCAGAAAAGATGCTCAGTGAACTCAGCCACGACTTCGGGGTCGTGACCCACGGTGCCGACGTCCGGCATCAGATCAAAATTCACAACCCCTATGCTGTCGATGTGCGAATCGTCGATGTCGGCACCACCTGCGGCTGCACCGCCGGCAGTGCCAGCAAGTCGGTCCTCAAGCCGAACGAGTCCGCCGTCATCGACGTCGTGATGAATACGGTGAAGTTCAAGCGGCACAAGCACTCCAACGTCGATGTCACCTTGTCCTACGGCGCCGGAAACACCGTCAAGGTGCGAATCCCGATCCACGCCTACATCCGTGACGATGTGATCGCATCGACCAACACGGTCGACTTCGGCACCGTCAACCCGGGGGAAGCCCCTGCGAAAACGGTCACCGTTGATTATCGGGGAAATGCTCCCTGGAAGATCACCGGCGTTCGCGCCGCCGACGATTCCGTCAACGTGAAAATCTCCGAGCCCCAGCGGATTAACGGGATGACCCGCTACACGTTGCAGGTCTCGCTGAATCCGTCGAGCGAGCCGCGGTCCATCGATCGCAAGATTCTGGTTCTTACCGAAGAACCGAACCAGTCCTACCTGCCGCTCACGGTGAAGGCGACGGTCGAATCGCCCGTCGTCGTGGCAAATCCGGTCATCCAGTTGGGAACGGTCACGCCCGGTACGGCCAAGTCCGCCCGCATCGTGATCCGTGGCCGCGAACCGTTCGCGATCGCGAAGATCGACGCAGCGAATCAGGCGACCAGCCCGCAGGTCTCTGACGATCTCCGTCAGGTGCATGTGATCCCGGTCACAGTCGTTGCTCCTTCAACTCCCGGCCAGTTCACCCAGGAGTTCACGGTGACAGTCGCCGGACAGGAGCAGCCACTCACCTGCCGGATCGAGGGGAATGTCTCCGCGACGTCGAGCGGGGTCGCAGCGACCGAAGCTCAGGAGTAGTTACCAGGCGCCCGCGATTCGTCGCGGGCTTGTCCATCGCGACCAGGAAGCAGGCGGTGTCCCGTTCCTCGCCAGACGGGATGCCGCCTTTTTTGCTGCGCCAGCGCCAACTTCCCCGGTTCAGTTTCACTCTCGCCCCTCCCCACGCCGCGTTCTTCCCCCTGCATCTCCTTGCTTGACGCGGCAATCCGCCGAATTCGCCGATTGTCAAATTGACAAACCGGCAGAATCCGTCTGGACACACAAACCGGGATTCCCAAGAATCCCCGCCCTCATCCACGCGGCGGTTCAGCCGAACCCTCGTCTTGCCCGTCCCCTCGCCTTCCCTCCGACTTCAAAACGAGGCAGAGTCATGCGACGAACCGGTGCGACTGGGCTCCTTCTGGGAGCCGGCCTGTTGCTCGTCCAAACCTCTGGCTGCTTTGGACCGGCGTACAATCCCTACGGATATGGAGCACAGACGCTCCCGTACAACGGCTACGGCACCTATGGCACACCCAGCCCCTATTCCGGCGGCGGGGTTCAGATGCTCGCGCCCAGCCAGCAGTACATCCCCGGTGGAACCACCATCCCCGGAACCTCCATCCCGGGCTCATCCATCCCGGGAAGTGCACAGCCCACTCCCAGCAACGGCAGCGCTCCGACACCCACCTACGAACGAGGCAACGAGCGTCCCGTCCCGAACCCCCAGGATCCCTACTTCCCCGGCCCCAACGAGCAGTTCCAGCAGCCCACGACCCGCCTGCAGGATGACTCCGCCAGTGACGTGTCATCCAATGCGCTGCCACCCTTGCCCACGCCCGCGCACCCGCGGCGTTCCGAACCGACCCCGGCAGGCGTGACCCCCGTCTCGTTCACGCCCGACGAGGCACCGATGCTCGAACCCGTTCCGGCTGGCCAGCCCCCGGCGGATGCCTCCGGCAGCCAGCCCGGTAGCGGCGGAACCTCCACACCGCAGCGCAGCCACGACCCGCAATCGTACCGCTGGCTGGAGGGAACCGTGCACTTCGAGCCGTCCGACCGAACGTGGAGCATTCTGTACGACACTGCCCCGGATGCCAGCGATCCCTACGCCGGGCAGTTCACTCTCTCGGCGACTCCACTGCTCCAGACCCTTCGCGAAGGCGAAGCGGTCCGTCTCGAAGGGCAGATCGATCCGGTGGAACGCGATGTGCTCGGCAAGCCGACCTACGTCGCCACCCGCGTCATCCGCTCCCTGTAGATCCGATCCGCGATCAACCACCAGGCGGCATTCGCACGCTGCTGCGTCTGCCGACCGCACGATGACGCCGGCCGTCGCGAGGTCTCTCAACGGCCAGCCCGTTACTCGTCCAGCCGCAGATCGGCCGGCTTGACCCCCTTCCGGAATCCACCGAACTTGAACGGGCTCGCCTCGAAGTCGCCGACAATCTCGACGCTCGAATCAGCACGAATCTGATCCTCCATCCCCAGCGTCCAGTAGACCGCGTTCACCAGAAGTCGACGGAATCCGACATTCTCCAGATCCTGCGAGGAGCCCATCGTCGTCGTAAACACCTTCGACGTCTGCCCCGACTCGCCCGTGTACGTCTTCACCCACGCGATCGGCATCATCGGATCATTCTGCTTCCCCTCGGCCGGCGGGTCGTCCGGCTGCATCCCGCTGAGCACCTGTCCCAGAAGCAGCGGCTCACTGTCTCCCGGAAGCGGCAGCCGTACCCCGTAGACATCGGTCGGCCCCCACACGTCACCATCATTCAGCCCCGTCAGAATCGGATGCTCTTTCTTTCCGGGGGCGATGATTCCCCGCGTCGACTGCCGTCCGTGCTGGCCGTGATGACTGATCCAGGTCTCCCCCAGCACCTGCCGGCCAAACCCGCCATCCCACTCCTGACTGCGAAATGACCACGACTTGAACGAAGCATCCTCCCGTCCGATGTTGAACGCATGCGTCGCCGTCCGCAGACCGATGATCGGACGCCCCGAGTTGACGTAATCAACGATGTGCTGCATCTGCTCATCCGGCAGATCCCGGAACCGCAGGAACATGATCATCAGATCCGCCGACTTCAGCGCTTCCAGCCCCGGAATGTTCTTCGTGTAGTTCGGATCGATCTCCCCCGACTCGGGATTGATCGCAAACAGCACGGTGCACTTGAACCCGTGGTGCCTGGCCAGAATCCGCCCCAGCTGCGGCAGCGCCTCCTCCGAGCGGTACTCCTCATCGCCGGAGATCAGCACAATGTGCTTCCCCTTCCCCGGCCCCTCCTGGCCTTCGTAGACAACCCACGGATCATCCGCGGCTGCCGCAGAGGCGACGCCGGAACAAATCACAGCCACAGCAAGCAGACAGACTCGGAGGATCGACATGGAACGCGCCCTGAAACGAATCACATCACGGCCCGACTTTGAGCTTAGCGTGCGTTGATCCGTTCTCACAGCGACACCCCGGGCCAAAGCCGCCTGCGTCCCCGTCACTGCCCCAGGACCCGGCAAGGCTTTCCAGGATACCCCAGGCTTCCTGTCTTCTCGGGCATTCTGTCCGGCAACGACCGCGAGCGATTCTTTCAGCGAGGCTCTCGCCCCCCTGCCGGATTCAGTTCTGTCAAAATTGTCCGGCT
>CAZUXX010000420.1:0-4120 GCA_964624215.1 uncultured Planctomycetaceae bacterium | reverse complement strand
CTGATGCCGGTTGCGGATCAGGCGTTCTGCGCCCTGCTTGACGATTTGCGCGAGCGGGGCCTGCTCGACGAAACCCTTGTCATCTGGTCCGGCGAGTTCGGCAGGACTCCGAAAGTCGGTCAGCGAAACAGCGATGCCGGTGCCGGGGCTGACGGCCGTGACCATTGGCCCGACTGCTTCACAACCGTGCTTGCTGGCGGCGGCATCCGTGGCGGCCAGGTCTATGGCGCGTCGGATCGCCACGCAGCCTGGCCCGCGGAGAATGCGGTCCGACCGGTCGACCTGATGGCGACCGCCCATCACCTCCTCGGACTGCCCGGCAACCTGACTCTCGAAGACTCCGCCGGTCGCCCGCACGTGATCTGCCTGGGCACCCCCGTCACCGGACTGTTCTGAAAACTCCGGCCGGATGCGCAAGACCCTCAGAAATCGCGCCGGCTCACGTACAGGCATGTCAGACCGAGAACCACCACGATGAAGATCGAATTGCGAAGAGCCGGGCCGACGACGTCCGGAGTCACCCGGGCCGACGTCAGATCATTCGCGTCCCCCACCACGCGACTCTCGGGATCAAGCAGGTAGTACTCGGAGACCGCATCCATCTCGGACGGAATCGGCAGAATCGCATGGAGAGGCCGAATGACATACAGGAAAGCCTTCACCAGTCCCGACGGGGTCTCCAGCGAACGAATCCGCCGGCCATCAGGTGAGTACTCCGTCACCCTCGGGAAGCGGTCGCCGACAAACAGTCGATTATCCGCACCGAACGCGGCCGCTGTTGCTCCCGACTCCGTCATGATCCCGCTGAGTCGCCCGTCATCCGAAATCTCCGCGACCCACAGGTCGTTCGAATGAAACACCACAGCGACGCGCGAGCCGTCGGGAGAGACCGTGACGGCCCGCGGGAGTTCATCACGAAAGGGAGTCGCTTCATCCAGTGTCTCCAGCGTTTGCGGGTCAAACGTCCGGACCACACCGTCGTCACCCGCCGCAACGATCGCCCGGGCGCCAAAGCCGGTCACGGCGGCTGTGAACGGGAGATCATCACGAGTCTTTGTCACGGTCAATGTCTCGTCGACGTCACGGGTGACAAGGTGCATGCGCCCGCTTTCGACGACCACGATTTCGCCGCTGTCCGGATTGATGGCGGCCGTGATCGGTTCGCTCCACGTCGGGACGTCCCGACGTGTGATCCGCTTCCACTTGTCGCCGCTGCTTCCGAATGAGAAGTCGAACAGCATCGGGCGGTTCTCCGATGCAGTGGAAACGTCGTTCAGATCTCCGGTAAAGACGTGGATTCCGTCGAACGCGACTGCGAACAGGGAATCCTCCGGGCCGACCAGCAGACTGCGGGTCGCAGTCGGAACCATACCGGCGTCGACTCCATGCCAGCCGGACTCATCGGTGGCAACGATCAGCGAGCCAGCCACAGACTGTTCAAACGGCCGAATCGGATTGGGCAACTGACGGATGGCAGCCAGTCCGCCTGAATACCGCACCGGTCCGATCATGGGGTAGGTCAGCCCGGTCCCCACTCCGGGATGAGCAGCACCGGTTCCCGACAGCACCGGATCCCACAGTTGCAAGGACTCCCGCCAGACGACCGTCTGCCCCGACTTCTGCGCCACGAGAACATCATCCCCTGCGACGACGATCTCGTGCGGACGTTCTCCATTGAGCATCAGCGCGAGCGTCCACTCATGGGCTGTCCCCACGATGAACCCGCACAGCCAGAAGACGATTGACGCGATGATCGCAATCAGTGTGCTGCGGTAAACAGCGCCCGCTGCCGCCGAGACGGCGTAGTACACGGCGAAGACAAACAGAAAGATGGGAATCGCCAGCAGCAGCTTCGGATCCCAGACCCCATGCCGGATCCCCAGAATCAGCCAGACTCCGAGAACGAAGTAACCGGTCATCACCAGCGCGAAGGCACAGCCTCCGACGAACTTGGTCAGAAACAACGCCCAGCGATGCACCGGCTTGCTGAGGAGCAGGTCGATTTCCCCGGAGGCAAACATCTGCGGCACGATCGATGCAGTGACCAGAATCGCGACAAAAATCCCCACGATCCGCACCGTCCAGATCATCACTGTCAATGCCGCGCTCTTGACGATCGACTCGACCATTTCGCCCGTAATCACTGGCAGTGGTTCGTCGATCTCCCAAGCGAAGTACGACAGATACACCCTCCCGTCCTGCACATGCCGGATGTATTTGGGAAAGCTCGACTCCAGGAGCAGCCGGTGGAACCGTTGCCGCTCGTCGCTGGTGAGATTCTCCACCCCCTGCTCTTTGAGCGTACGTGCCTCTCGACTGAGAAGGACGTCGGCAAATGCGGCCTCGTCGTAAAAATCGGGCGATTCGATCTGACGGTTCAGCTCCGCACGCAGTTCGTCGACGACCTCGAACACCGCATGGACGTCGGGGCCCTCTTCGCCCTCTGTCAGAGAATCAATCTTCTGCTGCAGATCTGCGGGGAACCGGTTCCAGACGTACCGCCACACGTTGTTCGTATCATTCTTTGCCCCGTTGGACAGCATCTGCGCCAGCTGCAACGGGCTCGTCACTTCCTCCGACGAGAGCAGTGACGACTGCCGCACGTCGAGGCCGACGCCTGACAGCAGAACGAGAATCAGCGTGATCAGCACCAGAACGATCCACAGGACCTTCGAGGAGAAGGCCTCGCGAAAGCTGTCCCTGATCACCGCAAGGTACGGTCGCATGAAACACCGGGGAGAGAGTGTGGAAGGAGCCTGGTCGCGTCGCGAATTGCTCAGCCGCCGTCTTCCACTTCGGGAATCAGTTCGAGGAACGCCTCCTCCAGCGAGCGCCGCTGCCTCTTCAGTTCGCACAGACTCAGCCGGGCCAAGCGAATGGCATCGACGATGGCGTCGATCTCGGACTGGTCATTGACGGGAATTTCGGCAATCAGCCGGTCCTCCGTCAGCGGTCGCACCCGGGCCGTGAACCGCCCGTCGAGCGCCTGCTGGAGTTGCTCCGCCGTCCCCTGAATCACCAGCTGAACCTCTCCGGTCGGCCCCTGCCGCTGCGTCGATTCGTCAACGGTCCCGAGAAAGCGAATCTGCCCCTTCTCCATCATCGCCACCCGATCGCACACCAGTTCAAGTTCCTGAAGCTGATGGCTGTTCACGAAGATGGATTTCCCCTGCGATTTGAGTTCGACCAGCAGGTCTCGAATCTGGGCGCGGCCGCGAGGATCGACCCCATCGGTCGGCTCATCCAGAAACACCAGATCCGGGTCGTGGAGCAGAGCCTGCGCCAGGCCGAGTCGTTGCAGCATCCCTTTTGAATAGCCTTTGACGGAACGGTTGGCTGACTGGGTCAACCCCATGCGCTTCAGCAGTACGGGCCGCCTCTCGCGGATCCTGCTCATCGGAATGTTGCTGAGCTGACCATAGTATTCAAGAGCGGTGTTGCCCGTCAGATGCCGAGGGATGCGATGCCCTTCGGGCAGATAGCCGACTCGCTCGCGGCTGCGCCGATCCCCCGCCTGATGCCCGAGTAAACGGGCCTCCCCGCCACTCTTGTGAACAATGCCCAGCAGGATCTTGATCAGCGTGGTCTTGCCAGCCCCGTTCGGCCCGATCAAGCCGAAGATTTCGCCCGGTTTGACAGAAAACGCGACACCGCGCAGGGCATCAATACTGGTCCGGCGGATGAGGCCATCGCGGTAGGTTTTGCGGAGATCGGAGACCGAAACGACTTCATCACCTGGATCATTCATACACCGTTCCCGGGCTCGGGCAAAGGGCGGGCCCCTCGTTGCAAACGAGTGTGGCTTGCCTATCATTGCCGATCGGAATCAAACGCTCCACTGCGGTCGCGATCACGAACCGCGTGGCGATTTGCGGTCCTCCCGCACCGACTCCTTCTACGGCATTCGCTCCCCTGATTGAAAGGCCCCAAAGTGAGTGCATCTCTCGACCAGCAGATCTCCGAAGCTCGGGCCGCTCTCGACAAACGCACGGTTGAGGCGGTGCAATTGCACTTTCATCCCGAAGACGGAGCTCCCTTCTGGCTCGAGAAAGCGAAGACATACGACTTCGACCCGCTCACAGACATCAACTGCTTTGACGACCTGAAGAAATTCCCGCTG
>CAZUXX010000419.1:0-4124 GCA_964624215.1 uncultured Planctomycetaceae bacterium | reverse complement strand
GCATCGTGAGCGGCTGCGGCGGCAGACGATGCTGGTGGAGCGGGGCTGAGCCTGAGCCGATCAGTAAGCAGTCGGCGTCCCCTTGCGTTAGAGTGCCCGTTCGAATTTCCCTGCGGCTTTTGTTTTGAAGGTTCGTTATGCCCCTGTTCGGCTCCCACTTGTCCATCGCCGGCGGATACCACAAAGCGGCTACCCGTGCGGGAGAGCTGGGCATGCAGACGGTGCAGATCTTTACCAAGAACAACAATCAGTGGCGGGCGAAGCCGCTGACCGATGAGGACGTACGGCTGTTTCGTGACGCCGTCGCCGACGCGGGACTCCAACTCCCGTGTGCTCACGACAGCTACCTGATCAACCTCGGGACTCCCGATGACGAATTGTGGGAGAAGTCTCTGGCGGCGTTCATTGTGGAGCTCGAACGGGCCGAGGCACTGGGGCTGGCGGGTGTGGTGATGCATCCGGGGAGTCATCTGGACAGCACCGAGACCCAGGGGCTCAAGCGGATCGTGAAGGGACTCAATCGCGCTTGTAAAGCGACGTCGGGCTTCGCCGTCGAAATCTGGCTGGAGACAACTGCCGGTCAGGGAACCAACCTCGGCTGGCGATTCGAGCATCTGGGCCGCATTCTGAGCGAGGCGCGGTCACCGGAACGTCTGCAGGTGTGTGTCGACACCTGTCACATCTTTGCTGCGGGATACGGGCTTGATCCGGACGACGAGTACGAGGCGACCTTCCAGCAGTTCGATGAGCATATCGGGGTGGAGCGGATCCGGGCGTTCCACCTGAATGACAGCAAGAAGCCCCGGGGCAGTCGCGTCGACCGGCACGATCACATTGGAGAAGGACTCCTCGGGCTGGATTCGTTTCGTCGTGTCGTGAACGACCCCCGGTTCACCGGTCTGCCCATGTATCTGGAGACGAAGAAAGAAGACCGCGATGGTGAACCGATGGATGCCGTCAACCTGCGCACGTTGCGGAGCCTGCTGACGAAGAGGAGGAAGAAGTAGGTCCCCGATCGTGTGGGCCTGGCCTCAGCGTCCGGCCAGTGCGGGGACGTCCCCGCAGGAGGCGAAATCGTCGTCGGTGAGGTCGTCTCCGTTGTCATCTCCCTGATCGCCGTCGATTCCCTGCTCGTACTCGTCCACGAGGCGGAACAGGCTCTCCTGCTCCGGGACGAAGAACCGCTTGAACCAGAGCATGTTGCTGATACGTGGCTGCGGATTGTGAAGGAAGATCTGGACTCCCGCTTCGTGCCAGTCGTAGAGCATGCCGAAGAACCCGCTCGGCACGTACTTCACATATTTCATTTCGATCGCGACTGACCTGCGGTTGCGGCGCGTGATGAGCACCGTCAGAGTGTCGCGAACGAGGGAGAGGTCGGCTCCGTCCCAGATTTCCATATCGCCGATCTCGATGACCGGCAGTCCGTGCTTGCGTTTGAGTTGAAGCCCGTGAGTGTTTTTACGTTCGGCCATGCGGGACTGTCCCTCCACGATCGAGGAAGATGTTTCGTCTGGTGTTTCGAAGAGTTCGCAAAGTGCGCGCCCCCATGTTTCAGGTGCTTGACACCGAGACACGACATTCCCTCTAACAGACTGTCGATCAATGACTTACGACTGAACACAGGCCCTCTGAAACGGGACGCCGCACGGCAGAGGATGTTGGCTTCCGGCAACGCATCCGTTGCGAACCGGCAACAGTTGCCCTGGTGCTACAGGGCGATCGCGGGACCTGTCGGGCCTCCGGCTGTGGTCCACCGACAGGAGAAAAGACGCCGACACGGGTCGGCGGAACGGACGGGGTTGCTATGATTCCCCCGCCGCGACCGGGCCTGTGGCGACACCCCTCTGTGTGCGGTCCCGTGACTCGCTGTCGACCGCGTGGCGACTTGCTTTGTTCGGCTTTCGATGTCTGGATCCCTCCCCCCCGTATTGCCTGAAACCGACGACTCCGCGGTGTACAACCGCGCTTTCTGGTGGGCCTACGTGGCCAACCTGCTGCTGGTGACGGCGAATGCCATCACCTTTCGCTTTGCCGAGTACGTCAGTTTTCTGGGGGGCAGTTAAACCGCGACCGGGGCGATCGTGCGAACCGGAATCCTGGGATCGATCGTGATCCGCTTCACTCTCGCCCGGGACCTTGACCGGCTGGGTGTCCGCCGCATGTGGGTCAGCAGTTCGCTGCTGTTCATTGCCGGCTGTACGCTGCTGATGACCGCCTCGGAGATAGGCTGGCAGATCTATCTGGCGCGAACGGGCTTCGCCATTGGTCTGGCGGGGATGCTGACCTCGTCAAACGTGCATATCCAGAACCAGGTGCCTCCGCTCCGGAGGACCGAGATCATCGGGGCCCTGGGATCCAGCGGCTTTCTGGGGATGATCACGGGAGCCCAGTTGGGAGACCTGATTTACGACTGGTTGCCGCTGTCACGGGGGATGTTCGTCGTGATGTTCGGCACGACGGCGGTACTGGGGATGTGCTACCTGTTCATCGTGCTGCGACTGACGCGGGGCGACGAACATGTTCATCAGCCCGATACGCCCCCCGTTTTGAGTCTGCTCAGGCAGCACTGGCCCGGTCCGGTGATTGTCGTGGCGCTGGCGATGGGCGTGAGTTTTGTCGTGACAACGGTGTTTCTGACACGGCAGGCCACGGCCCTCGATCTCGTGGGAGTGCGCACGTTCTTTACGGGGTATGCGCTGTCGGCGTTTTGCTTCCGAATCGTCTCGCGGACCTGGAGCCGGACGATCGGCAGGCACAAGATGATTCTGGTCGGTTTGCTTGGCCACGTTGTCGGGCACCTGCTGCTGATCCGGGTGACGCGGGAGTGGGATTACGTCGCTCCGGCCCTGTTCGCGGGATTCGGGCACGCACTGCTGTTTCCATGTGTGGTGTCTCTGGGGGCCGAAGGCTTCCCGGTGCGGTACCGCGGGACGGGGACGACGGTCATTCTGGGGTTCATCGATGTGGGGATGGCCCTCGCGGCACAGCCACTGGGATGGGTGATTGACCGTTTCGGATTCACAGCGATGTACCTCTCCACCGCGGGGTTCTGTCTGACGTCGCTGGTAGTCTATGGAGTGCTGCGGGGTGGGGCCGTGGATACCGACCAGCGGGCATTGCAGGCAGCTCTGGAACGGACTCCGCTGCCGCCCACTCGCACTGCCGATCCCGAACCGGAGAAGGCGGCGGTCCCGGTGCTGTCCTCGCGGTGACGTTTGACGAACGCCGATTGCGGTCGCTGACGAAGTGGGGGCGAACCGGGCGGCGGGGTTGCCCTGCCTGAATCCCTGGATCAAGATGAGCCAGACGCTTGCCGTAAGGCGATCTGCGCGCCCGACTGCTGAGAAAGGGATGACGATGGCTTCCTCGACGCCGGACGACCCCGTGTTTCTCCACTCGCGCCGGGAAGCGGTGATCATTCTGCTGGTGTGGGTGGCATCGCTGGCGTGGACGATTCCCTACTGCTACCTGACGGGGTACCCACAGGCCGGAGAAGAGGCCGCCGTCGAGGTTGTGCTGGGAATGCCGGCGTGGGCAGTGTGGGGCGTGGTGGTCCCGTGGCTGGTGTCGGCCGTCGTGTCGGTGGTGATCTGCCTGTACGTCATTCAGGACGACGATCTCGGTGAGGTTCCTGAATCGGAAGGTCCATGACGCCGGCGAGATTTCCGGACCGGGTCTACTCCATCGCCTTGACCAGCACATCGCGGCGCTGGCCGTCTCGAACGATTGTCAACGGGATTGCGTCGCCCACGTCGTACCGCTGCTTCATGTCGGCGAGGAGCGTCTTGAAGTCCATGGGGAGGGGCCGGCCCTCGAAGGCGACCAGCAGGTCGTTCACGCGGATGCCGGCCTTCTGAACGGCCTTTCCTCCGGGTTCCCGCGCGTTGATGTAGCGGACGATGAAGACTCCCTCGCCCTCTCCCGCGCCGGCTTCCTCCCGCTTTTCAGGGGCCGCCTGCGCCCACATTCGCAGCACCGGGCTGATGGACCAGAGGGAGCCTCTCCAGGTAATGTCCTGCTGCTTCCAGCCTTCGTTTAATTGCAGCGTCCGGTTGCCGTGATCGCGTGTCCGCAGGTCGATGGTCGTGTCGGTGCGCGGTTGCTGGTGGAGAGCCCACTGG